>NZ_JHUS01000032.1:0-135423 GCF_000691465.1 Geobacillus sp. CAMR5420 | reverse complement strand
CACAAATATTTTACTCACACATTTATGACCATAGTCGAGCGATCCGGCAGCGCCCGCTCTATGGCCGGGCGCTGCTTGGGGTTTGTTTGGCGTTGGCGGCCGTGTTGTGCATGAAATTTCCGATTTACATGGATCCGCTGTGCGTCCATGATTTCCGGCAAATTCCGTTTTTGCTTGGAACATTGTATGGCGGCGGCGCAGTTGGGGCGGTGCTGTTTGTTTTCTTGATGGGTGCGCGCACCATATTGTACGGTTTTCAGCCACTTACAGTGGTCGTCTATGCCATTATGTTCGCGGCAGCGGCCGCCGCCGCCCCGCTGTTTCGGAAACTGCCCCGGTCCGGCAAGCTGCTGACTGCGCTGTGGCTGACGTTTTTGCTCGCGGTGCTGACGACATTTGTCGCCGTGATTGTTGCTGATTTTCCGGTAACGAAGCCGTATATCGTGTATTTCATTATGATGCCGCCGTTCGTCATGCTGTTCGCTGTCTATTTGATGGAGACGCTTCATGAGGCGCAGCTCGCTCGGGCAGAGCTGATGAAGATGGAAAAAATGGAGATCGTCAGCCAAATGGCGGCCAGCATTTCCCATGAAATCCGCAACCCGTTGACGGTCGTCAAAGGGTTCATCCAGCTGATGCAAACGGGTCGGCTGCCGCGCGAAACCGAAGAGCGCTACATTCGCATCGCCTTAGAGGAACTCGAGCGGGCGGAAGCCATCATCCGCGACTATTTGACGTTTGCCAAACCGGCGCCGAAAGAAACCGAGCCGATTGATGTCGCCGTCGAGCTTCAAAAAGTGTTGCAAATGATTACGCCAATGGCGCATATGCATTCGATCCATGTATCCTCTTCCCTCGAAGATGGCATCGTCATCGGAAACGTACAATATTTCCAACAGTGTTTTCTCAACTTGTTGAAAAACAGCATTGAGGCGATGCCAAACGGCGGCACGCTTCATGTCGCGGCTGAGAACCGGGGGGCATCAGTCGTCATTACCATTTCCGACAACGGCGTTGGCATGACGAAAGAACAAGTGCGCCGCTTCGGCGAGCCATACTTCAGCACAAAAGAAAAAGGCACTGGGCTTGGTGCGATGGTCGCCGTCAAAATCATCGAACAAATGGGAGGAACGTGGACGATCGAAAGCGCCGTACAAAAAGGGACGACGTTGACGATCACGTTGCCGGCAAGTCGGGTGGGACCGCCGACGGCAGAACAAAGCGCCGTCGGCTGAATCGAGTAGGAGAGGGTGACTAACCCTCGTCCTCTCACACCACCGTACGTACCGTTCGGTATACGGCGGTTCCATTAAGTCTGACGCAGAGATTCATATCGTTGATAAAGACTCTTCAGCCCTTGGCTCTCCCAATAGGAGTTGCCAAGGGCTTTATGCAGGATGGGACTGGCGGCCACTCTCCAATATTTCTTCCGAGTGTTTCCCCATTCATATGCTTTCTGCTTGGGCACTCCTAAACTTTGCAGTTTTCGGACTCTGGTTCTCGGAAGTTTCCACTCTTTCCATTGGCACATGCGCAGCCTTCGTCGAATCCATCCATCTAGTTCTTTGAACACACTTGGGGTCTCTGCTAGCGAAAAGTATCCACACCATCCCAGAATGTATTGATTGAGCTGTTCGATTCGTTCGGGCATGGGAATCGGTTTCGATCGGCTCGTCATGGTGCGTATCCTTTGCTTCATGCGCCGAATGCTTTCCTTTGCAATTCGGATTTTTGGCTCCTTACTTGGGGTGAAGCTAAAACCGAGGAATTTTCTCCTCCACGGACGATCCACTGCCGATTTGGTTTCGTTGACTTTCAGCCGGAGTTTCTTTTCGATGAATGCCGTGATCGATTTCATCACCCGTTCCCCGGCCTTCTTCGTCCTTACGTAGATATTGCAGTCATCCGCATACCGTACAAACTTGTGCCCTCGTTTTTCCAATTCTTTGTCCAGCTCATCCAGGAGAATGTTGGACAGGAGTGGACTGAGCGGCCCTCCTTGTGGAGTCCCCTCTTGTGTTTCCATGACCACCCCGTTGATCATGACCCCTGCCTGTAGATACTTCCGTATCAACTTTAGGAGGATTTTGTCTGGAATTCGTTTCGCTAATATCCCCATCAGTTTGTCATGGTTGACTCGATCAAAGAACTTTTCCAAGTCGATATCTACCACCCATGTATATCCTTCCTGAATATACTGCTTCGCCTTTTTCACCGCGTCGTGTCCTCTTCGACCGGGACGAAACCCGTAGCTGTGTTCCGAAAAGGATGGGTCAAAGATCGGCGTGAGCACTTGGGCGATGGCCTGTTGGATGAACCGGTCTGTCACGGTCGGGATTCCTAGTAACCTGACTCCTCCGTTCGGTTTCGGGATTTCGACCCGTCGGACCGGGCAAGGTTCGTAGGTCCCTTCTTCTAAAGCGTGCCGTATCGCGTCCCAATGTTCCACGAGGTGTCTTCGCAGGTCTTTGACGGACATTCCATCGGTTCCATGGGACCCTTTATTCTTTTCCACTTGTTTGAGTGCTCGCAGGAGATTCTCCCGTGACATTACCTGTTTCATCCACATTCCGATTCTTCCTCTCTACGTGAACGGTCCGTTCTATTTGTGCCATCTTCTTCTCCACCCTCTTGAGGTTCCCCATGGACTTCACCATTTCCCCCCTCAAGCAGGCCCTTTCGGGTTATCTGCTTCATCAAAGAAGATGAACGCCTAGTGGCCGTTCTCCTTCATGGTTCGGTCCTTCCCCTTCTATCTAAGCTAGACGGGTACTATGACCTCTGCTGACTTCTGTCCGTTCAGCGTTGGATCGCTCCAACGGTTGCCAAGCGCACTTGGCTTCCCGGACAGACCTCCCCGGGTAAGAGTGCAGTCTTTCCTTCCATCCATCTGCTTCATTTACTCGGTATCACCTTCGGCAGAAAGGGCTTCGTTTTGTCGTGCAAACTCACCCAATGATACCCAGCCTCCTATGAAGTTCGTGTTCCTCAGACCGGAAGTTTGCCGCCCGCTTCCTTCAGATTCTGCGTCGCCGCAGACACCCTTGCGTTAAGCTAACTGCTACTTCTGCCTTCGCAGTTCGGGACTTTCACCCTATAGACTGCACCCATGCCGGGCGCACACGAAAAAACGGATGCCCTGTTTTGGACATCCGTTTTTTCTTGGTGATTGGCGCGATCATTTGACTTCCTCAAAATAATCTTTGTAAAACCCGCCGACTTTTCCGCTGTTGTCAATGACAAAATAAAACTCGTCGGTTTCGTTTTTTACTTCATATACTTTGCCCGGCGTCAATACATTGCTGACCATGTACTTTTCCGCGTTCGTGTGAACGCACTTTACTTTTTTGATCGTCGGCCGGGTCGCCCATGTGTGATGAATCATGGCGTCATCTCCTTCTCTTTATATTTTTCCCCTTCTTTATTGTAGCGACCCGGACAACCGGCTGCAACGTCCCATTCGCCATTTGCCGCTATGGCCGACGCCTCAAATCGTTGGCGGCGGCGGGCAACCGTGCTAACGACCTGTTGCTACGGCTCATCGCGCACCCCCTCAAATTCGATGATGCGCCCGCACGGCTCAACCATCGTTTCGCCGTTCGTTTCCACTTCGCGGAAAATTGGCTGCTCGATGCGGCGGACAGGGCGGTAGCCTTCCTGTTTCATTCGCGCTAAACAGGCGGCGATCGTTTCCCCTTCCGCTACAGTAAACCGTTTTTTCTTCATCGCTTTCCTGGCCAAAGAGGCGCGCCCTCCCTCCTCCCACTAGAAATGTTGACATATCAAGGCTTCACGGCCTTTCCTTATAACTATTGTACCCCAAAAAAGAAGCCGGATCGCTTCATCCGGTTCAGCATGTTTTCTGCACATATTTTCGGTACAGCCCGTACAGCTCCGCCGCCTTGTACGTTTCAATTTTTTTCCGTCCAACCGGATGACGGGCGATGCCCGCCTTTTTCAACTCAGCCACAAGCCATCCTTTCGAGCCGAAATGCGCCATGGCGCTCCCCCCCCTCTTTTGTCATCCGCTTGTCTTTATGATGTATATGTGTGCAAAAAGGGAGCAAGAACATTGTTGTCCATATGGCGTGAACTACCCCCACTTAATTTTCTAGCGAAAATTTGAAGTGGGGGCTTCCAAAGAAGTTTGACTGCTTCAAGCAATCCTTATTCTTTGAGGCGTGTCCACTTCGCCGCTAGAGCATAAGACACTCAGGTCTACAGCTTTACTTTTCTTTAAGATGTTTAATGCGCCATTGACATCAGCATTAATTAGTTTGCCAGACTTTGTTCGATACAAGCCGCGCTTAATACGTTTGCCGCTGAACTTATATTCTTTTGGATTGTCGGCATTATATTCAGGAATCTCATCGCCGTCAAAAAAGCTGGCTTGAGACGTATATGATTCTTCCTGTTTCAAGAATTCAATGCCGTAAAATTCACAAAGATATTCTAGTTTTTCTTTTATGTTACCGAGAGGAATATTGACAAAGTTTTGATTTGTCTTTTTTCCTAGATTAATATTGCGTTGCCATGTTTCCGCATAGCCAATGACAAGTTTGCCAATTTACAATCCGACGTTGTACATGTTCTTGGCAATATGGCACAGTTCTCGAAGAGTCAAGTATTCTTCTTTGGTCAAACCATTTAGGTGTGAGTAAAATATTTGTGGGTGACATTCCGAAATGATCCCCGACGAGGGTTGCGAACTTTTGTTCGCGACGCTCGTCGGGGCCACCAAGCGAAGCGCGGTAGAAAAAAGCAAATGTCATGCAAAAAGGACTCTCTCCCTGCTATGATGGTGATTGTCAACATCAACCGAAAACAGGAGGGAGAGAGTCCATGAAACATCTTACCACAGAATGGCCTTTATTAAAAGAGCTGGAGGAACAATTAGTCAGAACTCTTCAAAAGGTGTTCGCTGTCTTGTTGGCGGCCCTTTTGGAGGAGATTGATCAACAACTGGCGGAAGCGCGGGACAAGCGCCGGTATCAGCTGAAAGACAAACGGCCGACTACGATCCAAACGCTGTTTGGAGAAGTGACGTTTCGACGGAACTACTACTATGACCGGCAAACGGGGAAGTATACCTTCTTGCTGGATGCCGAATTAGGCTTTGATGGAGCGCAGTCGATCAGCCCTTGCCTCGAGGAAACGGCGGTCGAGTTGGCCGTAGAGTGCTCTTCCTACCGCAAAGCGGCTCGCACACTCGAGTCGATCGTGGGGTATGCGGTCATGAGCCACGAGGCGATTCGCCAACTGGTGCTGGAGGCCTCTGTCTCGCTGCACCACCCTGTTTCCAAACGGCACGGCCGAGTGCTGTTTGTGGAGGCGGATGGGCTGTTCATTTCCCGCCAGGGGAAAGGGAAACGGGCGAAAGAAGAGAAAATCCTGGCGATTCACGAGGGATGGAAACGAAACGGTTCGCAGCTCGAGCTCGTGAACCGGCGCCACTACCTCCATGAAGGGACGGGGGACGTGTGGGAACGGTTTGAGGAGTGGCTGATGAAGGAATATGCCTATGATCCGTGCCGAGACCTGTTGGTCCTCAACGGCGACGCGGCGTCGTGGATCACGGCCTCCCGGGAGTATTTTGGGAAGCGGGCGTGCTTTCAGCTGGATCGATTTCATGTGGCGCGGGAGCTGCGTCAGTGTCTGTCCGGCCATCCGCGTTGGCGGGAGGTGCGGAAGAAGCTGGCGAAACAAGACGAAGAAGGGCTTCTCGTGGAGCTGAACAGCGCGGTCGGCACGTTGGAGGACGAAGCGAAAGAGAAGCAGATGGCTGCCATGATCCGCCGGATCGAGTCGATGCCGGGATGCATCCGGGACTATCGGGAGTGGCTGTCGGAGCAAGGGGTGGAGACGACCGGCATGCGTCCGATGGGCCACGCCGAGAGCGTGATGAGCCGGTTTGCGCATCGGGTGAAATCCCGCCGCAGCTGGAAAGACCAAGGGCTTCGGGCGTTTCTGAGGGCGATGGCAGCCCGAATCGACGGGATCGGGTGGAGAAAGGGACGGTGGGAGGAGCAAGATCCCCAGTCGGCCGTCTCGGCCTCAACAAAGTCCAAGCGGATCGAACAGGCCAAACGGAAGGCCGGACGGTTATGGGCAGATGTGGTGCGCGACAAGCTACAGGATCTGCAGCGGTCATCCGGGACACCGATCCATCAAGCGTTGTCGGCGCTCCGGGATGGTGGTTGGGTGTAAAAAAATGGAATATCGTATCATCGCCTCAAGATGAGGGATGAGAGTCCGAAAGCGCTTACGATATTAATTCCTGAAAATGGTTCGCTAACTAGTGATTGACAACGCCCGTAGTGAACCGAAAAAATGTTCTCCACAAAGTCTTGACTGACTCACCATTTAGCTGTTGTTTGATACAAAAATACATTTTTTCACCTCCCATCTAACTATATTATACTATATTTTACTGAATCTATCCTATTTTCAGCAAAATATAGTTAAGGCCACGAGTGTTGATTATCCAAAATTATACATACGCCTTCCATAAATTTGGGCATACTCAAACAAAGCAGCGGCCATCCCGGATTTCCAATCGAGAGGAAGCTGCCCAGAGAAAAAACGGCGAACGAACGAAATGAAGGAAAGAGAGACGTTCGTCTGTTTTTTGGTTTGATCATACAGCCATCGCAGCAACACATACGCGATGAACGCCGCAAACAGTTGGTTGTATACCGCATTTTCCGTCGTGCCAAACAAGGTCGGGACATTCAGATATTGCTTTACCCAGCGGAAAAAGACCTCAACAGTCCAACGTTGTTGGTACATGTCGGCAATGGTTTCCGCAGACGCATGGAAGAGGTTCGTCACGACCCGAATGTCGCGGCCATTCGCATCTCGAAAGATCACCACCCGGTGACGCTTGGTGGAGCGGCATTGTTTCGTCCCCAACTGGCACGTGAAGTCGGCTTGAACCGATGAGGATGTGCTGGAAAGGCGTTTCAAGCTTTTTTTCTGATGAAGTTCGATGTTGTCCTTCATCCGAATGACAAAGAGCTGATGCTGCTCCACAAATCGATCGAGGCGTTCGATTTTGAAATACGCCCGGTCTTCCACCAGCACTTGTTGAGCGTTCGTCAACTGTTCTCCCACCGGGCCATCATGACGCAGTCCGATGGTTTCCACCACGTCTGCCGGCAACGAGGATTCCGGCGAATACGCGACGTGCAGCTTCACTCCGGCGCGTTCGCCGTGATACGGCGCCCATGGCAGGCGGTTTTTCCCGACCGTGACGGTCGTCGAATCCACCACCCGAAGCGGTTTGGGAAACCGAAGCGAACGGCGGGTTTGGCGGTTGCACTTGGAAATGATCAACGCCAACAAGCGTTTCATGATGTCATAGGGAACTTCTTTCGCTTTCTTGGATACAGTTGAATAATGGAATCGCGGCAATCCATACAGAGGCCCCACATCGGCTCCGTGGCGAAAGCTTTTCCATTGATGCATGGCGGCCAGCAGGAAGAAGTGAATCAACTCGCGCAACGTAAAGGTTCGAGACGAATCACGATACCCAACCGCTTCGGCAATCAGTTGAATCTCTTCATCCGAAACAAGTTTTTGCATCAAATTCGGGAGTGTGGTATGCTTGTTCATAGAGAGCACCTCCTGGGTTTGTTTGTGTCGCTACTCACATTCTACAGGAAAGGTGCTCTTTTTTCTATACCCTTTGGATTTTATTGGATAATCAACACGCCTGAGTTAAGGCGATTCATCTCCCACTTACTCCGCTTCGCTTCGTTGAAGTGGGAGTCTTCTCGCCTAATTAAGATAAAACAAAAAAAGAAGCGGCTTCTGCTAACGGGTTCGGTTCAGAAGTACAAAATCAAAAAAAACAGTACAAATAACAGCGTAATTAGCACAAAATTCGAACTAAATTTAACAAGGTAAAAAGCACATTAAAACGCTTGGGTTTATTCCAAGCGTTTTAAACTAAAATTATATTGACTTGTTAAATCAAGACTGTTACTAAAAGGTTACTACCGTACTTCAATTACAAAGGCATAACTTGAATCTCCCTTTTCCCATCTTGCTGAAACATCATACACATAAACACCTTTTTCTTTTGGTAATAGTATCACATTATCATTTATTGGAACATTTTCTGTTTTTATATTTGTAAGCCATCTATTTACTACTAATGTATTTTCTTTAGGCTCGTCTTTGAATTCTATTTTCAATTGGGAATTTGGTGGTACAACCACAGGTTTTAGTTCTTGATTTTTAATGAGTTCTGGCGGAGAACTTGTATCAGCACAAACAGAATTAAGTAATCCATTCCAACAATACGAACCTTGTGTCACTTCTACCTTTTTTTCTCCAACAGTTATGGTTGGTAAAGGTGGTTTAGCACTAAATAGTCCAATAACAAAATAACCACCAATGCCTAACACAATTAATACTAATAATGGAATTAAAAACTTTTTCATACACTTCCCTCCTCGTGGGTTAATTTTCCCTTTGCTAATTTTCTAAGTAATCTATATATTTAGTTTAACATAAAATACTAAAATCCTTAAAAAGGATTTCGTCAAAAAATATTGATATTTCAACAAAAATAAAAAACCAAATCGTATGGTGATTTGGTCTTATAAAATATCAAATCCCTTTCAATTATGGTTATTGCATATAAATTATTTCTTTTAAATCAAATCGTTTTTTTGCAATGCCTAATCGTTGAGCAGGTGTTCCTACTGTCTCTTTTGTTTTGTATGCTAAACAAAAATTGTAGTAAGTCCGAAGTATGGTAAGAGCCATTTGAGCATACTTTGGGTTAAAGTTTGAATAGATATAGCTTTTTCCGTCACCACGAGCTGTTGTCAATGGTCTTTCTAAAATAGATAGCCGTCTTCGAATGTGCTGGATAAAGGTATTCGTGGCGTTGTCATTCACATTTAAAACAAGATTGGCAATGTCCTTCGGTTCGAATGATGAAAGATTGGTTGTACAATCAACCCATCGAAATCCTCTGTCAATTGTCGCAAGCGGATGTTCAATCGGATTATCAGCGTATTCATAATGACTGCTGCCATCTGAAATGACTTTTTTATGAAATTGGTGTGTATGAAATAATTCTTCCAGTTTTAGAAAAGCCAATTTTCGCAAAGACTTTGTATCATAACCAGAGTTAATTCCCCAGTTGATTAAATCCACTCTTGCTTGAACAAATTCCTCACGAGCTTGTTTCCGAGATTTTGTTTTATCCGTTTGACAAAGAAAATGGTGGGCATCAGATAAGCGAATTTCTTTGGCAAATACACGATAAAGGGAAGTCATCAATGAATTTATGTCCAATTAGCATCAATTTTAACACATATTTGGAATACTGTCTGTTGGTCAGCAGTCACTTGCTAATTAAGATGCTAATTATAATGCGATTAATGGTCATAAATTAAATAAAACATTGATATATCAAGAAACAAAAGGGAGTCCATTTCATATGCGAATTGGACTCCCTTTTGTATTACTTTTTTTAATTTTGTACTCAACAACCGAACCCGTTAGGCTTCTGCGCCGCTTCCTTTGTTTACGCTGATGGCGATTTATGCTTTTTTCCCTTTAAGAAAAACGCCATCATTAACGCCAATACCGTCAAGCCGGTGGCGACGAAAAAGGCGTCGTTAATCCCTTCGACAGTCGATCTCTGCTGCACGAGCCCATACAGCAGCTGCACCACCGCTTCATCGCTCGGAATCGCCTGCTTCAGCTGGCCGACAAGGCTCATGAAAAACGGATTGTTTTCCGTCATCTCATTTCGGTACATGTCCGCATGGAATTTGGCCCGGTTGGACATGATCGTCACCAAGAACGCCGTTCCGAGCGAAGCGGCCACTTGGCGGATCGTATTGGACATCGCCGTGCCGTGGCTGTACAAATGGCGCGGCAAGGCGTTCAATCCTTCCGTCATAATCGGCATTCCGAGCATCGACATGCCGAACATGCGGAAAATATAAAGCCAAATTAACTGGCTGTACGGTGTATCCATCGTCAGCTTGCTGAATTCCCACGTCGTGACCGCGGTGATGATCAAGCCGACGATCGCCAGCGCCCGCGCGCCGATGCGGTCAAACACCCAGCCGGAAATCGGCGACATGATCGCCATGACAATCGCTCCCGGTAGCAACAGCAAACCGGCATCAAGCGGCGTAAAGCCGCGCAAGTTTTGCAAATACACCGGCAGCAGCACCATCGCTGCAAACATCGCCATATTGATGACCGATCCGATGACGGTCGCCAACGTAAACACTGGGTAGCGGAACACACGGAAATTGAGCACCGGATGCTCCGAGCGGAGCGAACGCCATGTGAACATGATCAAGAACAAGACGCCGATGATAAGCGACACAACGACTTCCGTCTCGCCCCATCCTTTGCTGCCGGCTTCGCTGAAGCCATACAGAACGCCGCCAAACCCGATCGTGGAGTAGACCGCCCCTTGCACGTCCAGCACCGGATTGCCCTTGCGCGGCGTATGTTTCAGCCAGGCGGAGGCAAGCACAATGTCTACAATCGCGATCGGCAAAACGACGTAAAACAACAGCCGCCATGTATAATGTTCGACAAGCCATCCGGATAACGTCGGCCCGATCGCCGGCGCGAACATCATGGCGATTCCGACCGTCCCCATGGCCACTCCGCGGCGTTCCGGCGGGAAAATCGACAGCATAATGACCATCATCAGCTGCATGATGATGCCCGCCCCGACCGCCTGCGTCAGCCGCCCTGCGAGCATGACGGCAAAGGTTGGAGCGATCGAGCAGACAAACGCGCCGATGGCGAAAAACGACATGCCAGACAAAAACAGCCGTTTCGCTGGAAACTTCGCAATTAAAAACGGGCTGATCGGGATGAGCACCCCGTTGACGAGCATATATCCTGTCACGAGCCATTGAATCGTCGACGTTTCCACGTTGAAATCTTGCATCATATGGGGCAAGGCGACGTTGATCAACGTTTGGTTCAAGATGGCGACAAACGCGCCCAGCATGACCGTCGCCACAACTTTTCCGCGGCTGCCGATATCCCCGAGGCCGCCTTGCCCGGCTGGAGCGGCCGGGCGCCCATCCGTTTCTGCCGCTGGCTCTGCTTTCGTTTCCGCTAACGGTTGAGCGTTGGCTTCCGCCGCTTCATCCGCCGCCTTCCCTGCAGCTGAAGCCGGTTTGCGGCGGCGCAGCGCGATGTTGACCGCCGCCAAAACCAAAACGGCAAACACAATATAACCAATGACAAATGTTGTCATGTCCCATCACCTACTTATGGATGCGGACGGTGACGTTCATGCCCGGCACAAGTCCGGCTCCGCTGTAATTGTCAATGGAAATCGTGACCGGAATCACTTGGGTCACTTTCGTGTAGTTGCCGGTCGCATTGGAGCTCGGCAGCAGGCTGAACGTATTCGCTGTCGCATTGCCAATCTTTTCGACTTTGCCGCTGAATTTGCGGTCCGGATACGCATCGACATAAATATCGACGTCTTGCCCGACTTTCACGTCTTCAATATCGGTCTCTTCAATGTTCGCCGTCACCCACAAATCGTTCAAATCAAACCCGCGGGCAAGCGGCGTCCCCGCGGCGACAAACGAGTCTTTGACCGCGTTTTGCTGCACGATGGTCATCCGATGAGGCACTGTCACCGGCACCGTCGTTTTGCCGTCAAACACCTCACCGATTTCTTCCCTGGCTGAGAACGTTTTTCCCGTGTCGCCCCGCCAGGATGTCAGCTTCCCGGACAGCGGCGCAGCGACGGAGATGACCTGGCCGTCGATGCGGGCGTTGTCCGTTTTAATGTAGTTCGTTGCTTCATTCACATAGTAGTAGGCGGCAAAGCCGCCGCCGACAAGCAAAATGAGCACAATGATGTTCAGCGCCACCAATCGTTTCACGTTCACTGTCTATTCCTCCCCGAGTAAAATCGCTTTAATTTTTTCATGAAGATGCAAAAACTGTTCAATCTCCTCTGGAGAGACGAGTTCTTGAATGCGGCGAAGCCGCCGGCGCAGCACCGACTGCTCGCCAAACGCTTCCGACACTGTCTCTTTTCCTTTTTCCGTCAAACTCAAAATGACCGCGCGCCGATCTTGCTTCGACGGCTCGCGGACAACAAGGCCGGCGCCGACGAGCCGATCGACCGTGCCGCTGACGTTGCTGTTGCTTAAATTTAATTTTTCCGCCAAGTCATTCAGGCGAATATGTTCTTTTTTCAACAGCGTATACAAGACGATCAGCTGCACCTCCGTCACTCCGACGCGGGCGGCGTCCTCGCGGATGAGGCGGTAAAGCGCCTTTTGCGTCCGGAAGACGGCGTACATGATGTCCCGGCTGATCCCTTCCATTCATCCCCCTCCTTGCCTCATCTTTCTTGTTGGAATAGTTTCAATGCGAATTATTTCTGCACGAAATATGATTATAACATGAAAACGAGGAAAATCAACTATATTGTTTCATGTCTTTTAGAGAAAACATACGCAACGAAAAAGAGTCCAACCGGATGTTTGGCATCCAGTTGGACTCTTTTGCCAACTCCTCATTCGTGAATCCGCGCCGCTGTTGCCGTTGGCTGAATGCAGTTTCTCAACCACGCTCCACCAGGTGGGTGTTCGCAGAAGCGTTCCTGTCGTCCCCGCAGACGAATAAGGGGCATGACATTCCCGCTTCAATGTAGAACTCCCTTTTGATTGCCATCGGTTGAAACTTCATTCTACAACGCACAACGCAGCAGCGGATTGGTGATTATTATGATACATGATCGGCCGTCCCTTGGCAAGAGGGACAGCCATCCATTTTTTCAAACTGGATACACCCCATGCTTCCGCTCAGAAAAGACGATATACTTGGACATATACGCGTCAAATCGGCGGATGAGCTCGTTGCGCAAGTCGTTCGGCGCGACAATTCCGTCGACGACAAGCTCGGAGGCGAGACGGTAAATGTCGATGTCGCGCCGGTATTCCTCGCGTTTTTGTTCGACAAACGCCGGCCGCTCTTCCGGCGGCAGCTCGGCGATTTTGTTCGCATAAACGGCGTTGACGGCCGCCTCCGGCCCCATGACGGCGATTTGCGCGTTCGGAAGCGCGAGGCAGCAGTCCGGTTCAAACGCCGGGCCGGCCATGGCATACAACCCGGCGCCGTACGCTTTGCGGACGATGACCGAGATCTTCGGTACGGTGGCTTCCGCCATGGCGGCGATCATTTTCGCCCCATGGCGGATGATGCCGGCCCGCTCGACCTTCGTGCCGATCATAAAGCCAGGGACGTCGGCCAAAAACAGAAGCGGGATATGGAACGCGTCGCAAAGCGTGATGAATTTCGCCGCTTTATCAGCCGAATCTTGGAACAAGACACCGCCTTTGACGCGCGGCTGGTTGGCGATGATGCCGATCGGCTGGCCGTTAAGGCGCGCCAGTCCCGTAATGATTTCCGGCGCAAACAGTTTTTTGATTTCGCAAAACGATCCTTCGTCAATGATTCGCTCAATCAAATCATACATGTTGAACGGCGCATTTTGGTTTTCCGGCAAAATGTCTTCGATCGTTTTGTCGAACGATTTCGGCGGCTTCGCCTCGACCACCGGCGGTTTTTCGCCGTAATGGGACGGAAAATATGACAAATAACGGCGCGCATAGGCAATCGCTTCTTCTTCGGTTTTCACGAGCACGTCGCCGCAGCCGGAGACGGTGCAATGCATGCGAGCGCCGCCCATCTCTTCGAGCGTGACTTTTTCCCCAATCACCATTTCCGCCATGCGCGGCGAGCCCAAGTACATCGAGGCGTTGCCCTCGACCATGATGACGATGTCGCAAAACGCCGGAATATAAGCGCCGCCGGCTGCTGACGGGCCAAACAACAGGCACACTTGCGGCACTTTGCCGGACAGCTTCACCTCATTGTAAAAAATGCGCCCTGCCCCGCGCCGGCCGGGAAACATTTCGAGTTGGTCCGTAATGCGGGCGCCGGCCGAGTCCACCAAATAAATGATCGGGCAGCGCAGTTTTTCCGCTGTCTCTTGAATGCGGATGATTTTTTCGACGGTGCGCGCTCCCCATGAGCCGGCTTTGACCGTCGAATCGTTCGCCATCACGCAGACGGTGCGGCCGTTGATTTTGCCGATCCCGGTCACCACCCCGTCAGCCGGCAGGCCATCCGCCAAACAGTTGGCAAACAAGCCGTCTTCCACTTCTAAGCCATCGTCAAGCAGCAAATTCAGCCGCTCGCGAACAAACAATTTCCCTTGGGCCGCATTTTTTTCATGATATTTTGGCGCCCCGCCTTTCTTGATTTCCGCCGCTCTTTTCTCCAGCTCCGCTGCGAGCGTGTCTTGCTGATTGGCTGTTTCCTTCATCTCTTTGTTTCCCCTCCTTGTTTTGATAGATCTTGCTGTTCCATCCCGCGTGTTCGGCCGGGAGCACGGTTGGGGCCGTTTTTGGCTGTCGTGCCAATGTCGGTGCAGAACAAGCGCTCCGTGCGGCTTTTTTCTTATCCAAACAGCCTCATCCTGCCCAAGCGCAGGCTTACTCCCCTTTGTACACCGGCTTCCGCTTTTCTTTAAACGCCTGCAGACCTTCCAGACGGTCTTTCGTTGGGATTGTCGCCTCATAGGCGAGCTGCTCAATTGCGAGGCCCGTCTCCAAATCAACGTTGAATACGCTTTGGATCGCCCGTTTCGCCTGGCGGACGGCTATCGGCGCATTGTCAGCGATTTGCTGCGCCAATTCAAGCGCCCGATCCATGAGCTCGGCGCGCGGCACGGCGTATTCGACAAGGCCGATTCGCTCGGCTTCCTGCGCTGTAATCCGTTTGGCGGCAAAAATCAACTCTTTCGCTTTGCCGAGGCCGACAAGGCGCGGCAGCCGCTGCGTCCCCCCCGCTCCCGGAATGATGCCGAGCGACGTTTCCGTCAGCCCGAGCTGGATATCGTCGGCGGCAAACCGGATGTCGCAGGCGAGCGCCAGCTCAAGCCCCCCGCCAAAGGCCGAGCCGTTTAACGCGGCAATGACCGGCTGCGGCACTTTCTCGACCTCGTTGATCGTTTTGCTGATTAAGGCGACGGCCTGACGGACTTCGGTTTCGTTCATCCCTGCCCGCTCTTTCAAATCAGCGCCGGCGCAAAACACCTTGTCTCCGGCCCCGGTCAACATGACAACGCGCACGTCTTTGCGAAATTTGATCTCCTGAAAGAGCGCGCCAAGCTCGAAAAGAAGCGCTCTTGAAAGCGCATTGGCCGCTTCCGGACGGTTTAATGTCACAATGGCGATGCCGTTTTCTTGTGTTTCAAACGATACAAGTGTGCTCACGTTTTCTCCCCCCTTATGATCAAACCGTTTGCAAATACCGGCTCGGAAGCGGGCGGCCGATTTTGTCGCGGATAAACAACGCCGCTTTCGTCAGCTGCTCGACATCGATGCCGGTTTCAATCCCCATGCCGTGAAGCATATATACTAAATCATCAGTGGCGACGTTTCCCGACGCTCCGGGAGCGTACGGACAGCCGCCAAGGCCGCCAAGCGAGCTGTCAAACGTCGTAATCCCCATTTCCATTGACACTAAAATATTGGCCAGCGCCGTCCCTCTCGTGTCATGGAAATGCATCGCGATCCGATCAGCCGGAAAACGGCGAAGCACGATTGCGAGCACCTCTTCGACTTGCTTGGGCGTCGCGACGCCGATCGTATCGCCAAGCGACAGTTCGTCAACCCCCATCGCCAACAACCGATCCGCCACCATCAGCACTTGATCGACGGCAACTGCCCCTTCATACGGGCAGCCAAAGACGGCGGAAACGTAGCCGCGCACCGTTTTGCCTGCTTGTTTTGCCGTTTGCACGACCGCTTCCAGCACCGGAAATGTGGCAGCGATCGTTTTGTTAATATTTTTTTGGTTGTGCGTTTCGCTCGCTGACATAAAGACGCCGACTTCGTCAATCCCCGCGGCCAACGCCCGCTCAAGCCCTCTTTCGTTCGGCACGAGCGCCGCATACGTGACGCCGGCTTTTCGGCCGATGCCGGCTGCGACCTCAGCGGCATCGGCGAGCTGCGGGATCCATTTCGGATGGACGAAGGAAGTCACCTCAATGTACGACAGCCCCGTTTCGGACAATAAGTTGATCCACGCGATTTTATCGGCGGTCGCGATCGGCGCTGCTTCGTTTTGCAGGCCGTCGCGCGGGCCGACTTCTTTGATCGTCACCTTCGCCGGCCATCGGCTCATGCTCTGCTCCCCCTTTTTACTCAATCTCGACAAGCACGTCGCCTTCGTTTACGAAATCTCCTTCCTGCACGTGGATGTGCTTCACGACGCCGGACGCCTCAGCCGCAATCGGAATCTCCATTTTCATCGATTCTAAAATGATGACATCTTGGCCTTCTTCTACATGATCCCCGACAGCCACCAACAATTTCCATACACTTCCAGCCATTGTTGCCGTTACTTGGGTCATCGTGTCTTCCTCCGTTTCTGCTTCATTTTGCTTTTGCTGGCTTCCAATGCTTCGAAAGGAAATCGGTCGTCGTATCCCCCGCTTGAAACGCCGGATGGGACAGCACGGCCTCAAGCAGCGGAATGTTCGTTTTAATCCCTTCCACGCGATAGTGTCGAAGCGCTTCGAGCAAGCGTTCAATCGCCGTTTGCCGATCCGGTCCTTTGGCGATTAGTTTGGCGATCATCGGATCATAAAACGGCGTAACCGCGGCGCCGCTTTGAACCGCCGTTTCATGACGAATCCATTCGCCTTGTGGGGCGGAAAACGCCGTAATGCGGCCGGGCGACGGGTAAAACGTGTTCGGGTCTTCGGCATAAATGCGCACTTCAATGGCGTGTCCATCGCGGCGAATGTCTTCCTGCTGATAACGAAGCGGCTCGCCGGCGGCGATGCGCAGCTGCTCTTCGACAATGTCGATGCCGGTGATTTCTTCCGTCACCGGATGTTCGACTTGGAGCCGAGTGTTCATTTCAAGAAAATAAAAGTTTTTTTGTTCGTCGACCAAAAACTCAATCGTGCCGGCGTTCGCATAGCCGATATGGCGCGCGGCCCGCACGGCTGCTTCGCCCATTTTCCGCCGTGTTTCCTCATCCAAAAACGGCGACGGCGCCTCTTCGACCACCTTTTGATGGCGGCGCTGGATCGAACACTCGCGCTCCCACAAGTAGACGCAATTGCCGCGCCCATCGGCGAGCAGCTGAATTTCAATATGGCGCGGACGTTCAATATATTTTTCAATATACATCGTCCCGTCGCCGAAAAACGAAGCCGCCCGTTTTTGGCTTCCTTCAAACGCCTGGCGCAGCTCGGCTTCATCGCGGGCGATGTGCATGCCGATGCCGCCGCCGCCGGCTGACGCCTTCAGCATGACTGGATACCCAATCGAAGCCGCCGCTTTGGCCGCTTCATCGGCGCTATCAAGCGCAAAGGAGACGCCTGGGACGATCGGCACGCCGGCTTGTTCCATCGTCCGCCGCGCTTCGATTTTGCTGCCCATCGCCGCGATGACGTCCGCCTTCGGACCGATGAAGACGATTCCTTCTTCCTCGCAGCGGCGGGCAAACGCTGGATTTTCCGACAACAGCCCGTAGCCGGGATGGATCGCCTCCGCTTTCGCCGTTTTGGCAACCTCTATGATTTTTTCGATATTTAAATAGCTTTCCGCGACGCGCGGCTTGCCGATCAAATACGCCTCATCCGCGAGCGAGACGTGGAGCGAATCCGCATCCGCTTCGGAATAGACGGCGACGGTCCGGATGCCGAGCTTTTGGCACGTGCGGATGATGCGGACGGCGATTTCGCCGCGGTTGGCAATCAACACTTTCGAAAACATCGTCTCACCCTTTCACGAAAACTGAGAATGCCGCCGGGCGGACGAAACCGCCCGGCACGGCGGTTTACGTCGTCAAGCCGAGGCGCTGTTTCGCCATTTCCCGCAGTTTAAATTTTTGGATTTTCCCGGACGCCGTCATCGGGTACGAATCAGTAAACTCAATGTAGCGCGGGATTTTATGACGGGAAATGTGGCCGCGGCAAAACTCGCGAATCTCCTCAGCCGTCGCCGTTTCGCCGTCTTTTAAGATGATCCACGCCATCACTTCTTCCCCGTATACTTCATCCGGCACGCCAACGACTTGGACGTCCAAAATTTTCGGATGTTTGTATAAAAACTCTTCGATTTCACGCGGATAAATGTTTTCGCCGCCGCGGATGATCATATCTTTCAGACGGCCGGTGATGCGGAAGTAACCGTTTTCATCCATCACCGCCAAGTCGCCGGTATGGAGCCAGCCGTCTTCATCGATCGCTTCGCGCGTCGCTTCCGAATTGTTGTAATATCCTTTCATGACATGATAGCCGCGCGTGCACAGCTCCCCTTGCACACCGGGCGGCACTTCCTTGTTCGTTCCCGGCTCGACGATTTTCACCTCGACGCCCGGCAAGGCGCGGCCAACCGTTTCGACACGCAGCTCAAGCGGATCGTCGGTGCGCGTTTGCGTGATGACTGGGGACGCTTCGGTCTGCCCGTAGGCGATGGTAATGTCTTTCATCCTCATTTTCTCGATGACCGCCTTCATCACTTCGACCGGGCAAGGAGAACCGGCCATAATGCCCGTGCGCAGCGATGACAAATCGTATTTGGCAAAATCCGGGTCGTTGAGCTCGGCGATGAACATCGTCGGCACGCCGTGAAGCGCCGTGCACCGCTCCGCCTCGACCGTCTCCAGCACCCGCTTCGGATGAAACTCCTGCACAGGCACCATCGTCGCCCCGACCGTCACGCATGCAAGCGTGCTCATGACGCAGCCGAAACAATGGAAAAACGGCACCGGAATGCACAATCGATCGCCTTCGCCAAGCCCCATGCATTGCGCGACTTGGTGGGCGTTGTTGACGATGTTGTAATGCGTCAACATCACCCCTTTCGGGAATCCAGTCGTCCCGGACGTGTATTGCATGTTGATCACATCGTGCGGGTCGAGGCTCTCCATCCGTTCATCGAGTTCTTCTTCCGATACGTCGTGCGCCATCGCCAAGATGTCGTTCCATGTAAACATGCCCGGGTGCCGTTTGTCGCCAAGAAAGACCACGTTTTTCAGCTTCGGCAGCCGTTTCGATTGCAGCTGTCCGGGCGCTGATGTGCGCAACTCGGGAACGATTTCGTACAAAATATCGATGTATGACGAATCGCGGTATTGCTCGATCAAAAACAGTGTTGTCGAGTCGGACTGCCGAAGCAAATACTCAAGCTCCGCCGCGCGGTAGTTCGTATTGACCGTAACGAGCACCGCTCCCATTTTGCCGGTCGCAAATTGGCAGGCGATCCATTCCGGAACGTTCGTCGCCCAAATGGCGACATGCTCCCCTTTTTCGATGCCAAGCCGCATCAACCCGCGCGCAACGAGGCGGCAATAGTCGTTAAACTGCCGATACGTCAGACGCAAGCCGCGGTCGGCGTACACGACCGCCTCGCGATCCGCATATTGCTTGGCTCGCTCTTCCAACAATTTCCCCACAGTCACCGTCAACATCGACCGTCTCCTCCCCTTTGTCCGAATTCATTGTTATGGATATGCAGGCATTTCCGCTTTTAGCATCCCAGTTGGCGGGCGATGACGAGACGCTGGATTTCCGATGTGCCTTCGCCGATTTCCATGAGCTTGACGTCGCGCAAGTGGCGTTCGACTCCGTATTCTTTCATATAGCCGTAGCCGCCATGGATTTGGATCGCCTGGTTGCAGACGCGAAACCCCATTTCCGAGGCGAACAGCTTGGCGAACGATGCTTCTTTTGTAAACGGTTTCCCTTGATCCTTCAGCCAGGCTGCTTTGTACACCATGTTGCGGGCAAGCTCAATTTCCATCGCCATATCAGCCAGTTTAAATTGAATGGCTTGAAACTTGGAAATCGGCTGGCCAAACTGAACGCGCTCTTTTGCGTATTGAAGCGCTTTCTCAAACGCCGCTTGCGCGATGCCGACCGCCAGCGCGGCGATCGAGATGCGCCCGCCATCAAGCGTGTACAAAAACTGTTTAAACCCTTTTTGCGGGTCGCCCAAGACGTTTTCTTTCGGCACGCGGACGTTCTCAAAGACAAGCTCGCACGTATTGGACGCGCGCACGCCCATCTTGTCGTAATTCGAACGAATCGTAAATCCTGGGGAGTCCGTTGGCACGATGAGAGCGGTGATGATGTTTTTGCCGCGCGCATCTTTGCCCGTCACAGCTGTGACAATGACTTGCCGCGCGTATTGGGCGTTTGTGATCCAACATTTTTCGCCGTTGATGACATACTCATCGCCGTCCAGCACCGCGGTCGTGCGCGTGCCCCCGGCGTCCGATCCGGCGTTCGGCTCCGTGAGCCCAAAAGCGCCAAGCGTCTCGCCTTTCGCCATCGGCACAAGCCATTTTTGCTTCTGTTCTTCCGTCCCGAAGTAGTAAATCGGGCTCGCTCCGAGCGACACAGCGGCCGCATAGCTCAACCCGGTGCCGCCGCAGGCGCGGCCGATTTCCTCAACGGCGATGGCGTACGAAATCGTATCGCCCCCAGCGCCGCCGTACTCTTCCGGAAACGGCAGGCCCAACAACCCCAACTCGCCCATTTTGCGAAAGACATCGAGCGGAAAATGCGCTTCTTCATCCCATTTCGCCGCGTATGGGGCAATTTCCTTCTCAGCAAAGTCGCGAACCATTTCTTTAATCATTTGTTGTTCTTTCGTCAATGAAAAATCCATGTTCTCCCTCTCCCCCATAGAAAATGTTCTATCATTTGAACCGACTAGTCGGTTTCAGTAAGGAAACGAGTGTAAACGGTTTTGATTTTTTGAAGCGTTTCCGAAACCGACTAGTTGGTCTGTATACGATCAACAACTTATTCGGCGGTCGGCCGCAACAAAAACCGCGCCGCCGCTGGGTTTTCTGGTGTGCGGAGCACCGCATGCAAAATGAAATCGGCAAAATACGCCGCGATCTCCTCAATGGACAACGGACCATCCGGATTGTACCATTTGTATGTCCAATTGACCATGCCGATAATGGACATGCCAGTAATCTCCACCGACAGCTCCGGACGAAATTCCCCGGCTTCAATCCCCTCACGAATGACCCGAAAAATGATTTGCTTGAACTCTTCTCGCTTTTCATTGATCGGTTCAGCGTATTCCGGTTTTAAGTACGTGCTTTCCTGGTAAAACACGGTGATGTGTGGTTTATACAAATGAAACACTTTGACAAACGACTGCACGATGGCGTACAAGCGCTCGGTCGGCGTCGAACAGCTTTCATACGCTTCCTGCGCCTTCGTCAGCGCATACGTGATAAAGACGTCATGGATATGATACAAAAGCTCATCTTTGGATTTAAAATTATGGTAAAAACCGCCTTTGGATGTGTCGCTTTCGGCAACGATGCGGTCGACCGTCACGCCGTGGTAGCCGTATTTCTCAAATAAATGAAGCGCCGTATCGATAATGCGGTCTCTGAGCGGTTTGTCAGCCATAGAAAATCCCCTTTGCCATTTATAATACACTATTTTCTGAAAAAGTGAAATATTTTTTGTTTTGCCTTTACCATACCCGAACTGCACCATGATTGTCAACCATTGCTTCTCATGACCAACACAGTCGTACAGGGCCTGCTGATACATAATGGCCGCCATGTTTTCAAATGATAAAGATGGAGGTGGCTTCGATTGGAACCGATGCTATGCCCAAACTGCAAAACGAACCGGACGCGGTTTCATCTCATTGAGCAGCACCCGCGTGCGGTCAAGCTCGATCCGCACACCGGCGACATCGAGCACGAATACACAAACAAAGCGCTCGAACCGTTCCATCTCCCGTACCGCGGCCCGAGCTACCGCGTCCAATGCGGCGTCTGCGGGCTGATCGAAGATGCGGACATGTTCATTCAGCGCGCAAAATCGTCTCCATTGAGGTGATTCCATATGGCGAACAAAAAACAAACACCTTCTTCCATCGCTGACCAAAAACAGCTCGTCAACGACAAGGCAAAAGCGATGCGGGAGCACGGCGGCGAGCACATTCGCCGCGGCACGCCCAACGGCGCAGACGGACAATAACCGCCAGCCTGCTTTTGTACACAAGCAAGCTGGCGGGACTTCCGCCCTTCTAACGGTACATCGCCCACAATCCGATATCGCGAAAACCAAGGCGATGGTAAATGCGGCCGGCGGTTGGATTGTCGTAAAACAAGCACGGCATCTTCCCTTCAGCGAGCAAATCGCAAACGAGCTTCGCCACGATGGCGCTCGCATATCCTTTCCCGCGATGTCCTTGATCCGTGCAGACGCCGACGATCATCGCCGACAATGAGTTTTCCGCTGATGTCGATGCGGCGGCCACCATTCGGCCGTCTTGTTCAATGTAGTACGTTCTAGCTGAATTGGTTTCCATCCCTTTCACTAGCATATCGCGGGACGACGGCCTCGTTTCAAATTCGGCAATGCGGCGCCGCAAGTCGAGAATCCGGTCGACATCGGCCAATTCGGCTTTTTTGACGGCGAACGCCCCCATTTCTTGACGGGCGTATTCATCCGTCCGACACTCGCAAAAGTAAAGCGTTCGCTTCTCCCCAAGCGGCAGCCGCTCTTCGAACTGCCTGGCAATGTCCGCCTTGCCGGACAGCTGGATGGACGATGATTGGGCTGTCTCGCGGATGAGACGAGCAAAGCCATCGGCATCAAAATCGCCAGGCGCGTACGGAATGTAGGAATCGTAATAACGGAGCAGCACCGCCTTCAGCGAGCCGGCATCGTCAAACTGCCCCCAAACGTCTTGGAAATCGGCGTCATAGCCAAACGACTCAATATCGCCGATGATAAATAAATTGAACGACGGATCTTGCCGCAAAAACGAAAATACTTGTTGATCGTCTTCGGCCGTTAACCGGCGAATCATAGAATTCCCCCGCTTTTCGAATGATATTTTTTCCATTATACTATGAATCATCCCTGTTGCCAATGGCATTTGTGGCGTCAAACCGAGAGGACTGCCGATGCCCCTAAGTCTGCATCGGCCAACTGCAAAGAAAGGAGGAAGCCCGCTCTCAAAAAAGCGAGGCGACGATGCCGATGAAGTTTATTTGGCAGCCCTGTGAACATGATTTCGAAGACGGCTTTTCCATTGCTTGCTTAACAGACAGTGGCGAAACACAAACCGTTTTCCCACGCGCGCTCATCGGTAAAACTGTACATCATAGCCTTCTTTCAACAACACTTGGTAGATTTGCTGAATGTGGTCTTCGTTTTTTGTCTCGAGCGAAAAGTGAATTTCCGCCTGACCTGGCAGCACTTTGGCGCCGATGCGCTGATGATGAATCGACATCACGTTTGCCTCAAGCTCCGCAATAATGCGCAGCAGCTTGTTCAACTGGCCCGGCTTGTCGGAGATGACCGTTGTAAACGTCACAAATCGTCCGGCTTCGACGAGCCCCCGCTCGATGATGCGGGAAATGAGCGTCACATCGACGTTGCCGCCGCTTAAAATGGCGGCGACTTTTTTGCCGCGAAACGGCAGCTTTTGATACAACAATGCCGCCAGCGGACAAGCTGCCGCCCCTTCGATCAACAGCTTGTTCCGCTCGAGCACATACAGCATCGTCCGCGAAATTTCCGCCTCTTCCACGCATACAACGCCATCGACGTATTGCTCAATGTATTGGTACGTAATATTGCCCGGCTTTTTCACGGCAATCCCATCGGCGATCGTATTCGATGCGGCAATGGAGACGGGCTGTTTATGGCGTATGGCCGCCGTCATGCCGGGGCAAGCCGATGACTCAACGCCGTACACTTCAACCGACGGCTTCAGCTGTTTTAACGTAAGCACCACCCCCGCAAGCAACCCGCCGCCGCCGACCGGACAAAGAACGACATCGACGTCGGGAAGCTGCTCGATCAGCTCTAAGCCGATCGTCCCTTGGCCGGCCATCACCGCCAAGTCGTCAAACGGGTGTACAAACGTCATTCCCCGCTCGCGCTGCAACTCTAACGCATATTCCAAAGACTCGTCAAACACATCGCCGTACAGCACGACTTCCGCCCCGTAGCTTTTCGTCGCTTCAATTTTGCTGAGCGGCGCCCCTTTCGGCATGACAATCGTGCAAGGAATGCCGAGCATGCCGCTTGCGTAGGCGACCCCTTGGGCGTGGTTGCCGGCCGAGGCGGCGATGACGCCGCGCGCCCTTTCTTCTTCCGTGAGCGACATAATTTTATTGAATGAGCCTCTCACCTTAAACGAACCTGTTTTTTGCAAATTTTCCAGTTTCATATACACGTCATTGCCGGACAGCCGGCTGAACGTCTGCGAATGCTCAAGCGGCGTTTGGTGGACGATGCCTTTCATTTTCGCTCGCGCTTGTTCAATGTCTGTTAACGTCAACATCATCAAACCACCCTTTCCGATCGGGCGACCGGTTCTTGTTCCCCCCGCTTTATTATATACAAAACATTTCATCACCGACAAATGTTGCTTTTCTTTAGTTGGTTTTGGATTATTTTTAGCATATATATAAGTTGAAACTTTGTTTTACATCCAGTAGAACGCCCGCTGCATTCTATCAAAATGACTTGTTATGAAGAAAAACAGAATCGAACAATCGGAAAATCTTTATTGCAACTTATATAGTTTTGTTGCATAAAATCATGTTCAACAAACATCGCTGCAACCCGCTTCCTTTGTCAAACCGTTTGAACGTTGGACTTGTCCCAAAACATCAGAGTGTTTCTAGGGGAAGAGCTGTCTACGGTCTGTTCTTTTTCTTTTGTGAATATTGTTTATTTAGAACATTGTTCTATAGATTTGGCCAATTGCCAACGGGAAAAAGCGGCCAAAAAGATCGGCGATAGGCAAACGCGAGGGAATTTGCTAATATGAAAGAAAAGCATTCGGAAGACGAAAGGATGAAACGGTTGTGACGAAAAAGTTGTACTATACGGCGCCGGATGTTGACGTGTGGACGACAACGGTGACAAGCGTCCGCCAAGACGGCGAAACATACATTGTCACCTTGGCGGAAACAGCGTTTTACCCGGAAGGCGGCGGCCAACCGTCTGACGCCGGCACGATCGCCGGCTTGCCGGTGCTCGATGTGTTTGACGAAAACGAGGAAGTGTATCACCGCCTTCCTGCCCACCCGAGAATGGGCGCCGTTTCATGCGTCCTTGATAGGAAACGGCGCCGCGATCATACACAACAGCATAGCGGCCAACATTTATTATCCGCTGTACTCGTTGAACAGCTCGGCGCCGAAACAGTCGGTTTTCACCTTGGCCGCGAGGTCGTCACAATCGACATCACGGCGGGTGCGCTGACGGAAGCAGACATGCTGGCAGTGGAAAACCGGGCCAACGAACTCATTTACGCGAATCTCCCGGTCGAGACGTATTGGGTGACGCCGGAAGAAGCAGAACGGATGCCGTTTCGCAAGCGTCCCGATGTCCAAGGTTCTGTCCGTGTTGTCGAGATGAAAGGGATCGATTTGTCGGCGTGCTGCGGCACCCATGTGAAACGCACGGGCGAAATCGGCGTGATCAAATTGCTGAAAGCAGAGCGCCATCGCGGCATGACGCGTCTTTCCTTTCTTTGCGGCGGCCGGGCGCTTGCCGACTACCAGCAAACCCACCGCGTCGTGCAGGCGGCAGCAGGTCGGTTCGGGACAAGCCGCGATCAGCTGCTCGACGTGATCGCAAAATGGGAACAAGAGAAAAAAGAATGGGAAAAACGGCTGCGCCAATACGAGGCAATCGTCTTTGCCGTCGAAGCCGAACGGGCCGCCGCCGAATCAGGACGTGCAGTGATTGGCCGTTACGACCAATATGGGGCAAAAGAACTGCAAATGATCGCCCGTCTGATCGCCGACCGTTATGGCAAAACCGCGCTTCTCGCCTCCACCTCCGATTGGCGCGCCGTGATCGCCAAAGCACCGTCTTCCTTGCTCCATGCAGGGAACTGGCTGAAAGAACAAGCCGCCCTGTTTGGCGGCAAAGGGGGCGGCAACGAGCGGCAGGGGCAAGCTGCTTTTCCGTCCCTTGAGGCGCTTAGCCAGTTCCTTTCCCGCGTGGAAACGGCAGGCATCGATTGACGGCTCCTGCCCGCACCGCCCGGTTGCTTCGATTCGTTTCGTCCTCCCGTCGGATCGATGCGATGTCCGCCATAGCCGACGGAGAGCGGTTTTTGTAAAATGAAAAACGAAATGTGCAGCTAAGGAGTTTGAAGAGATGAACGATCGACTCGTACAATCGCAAATCGAAGAGCTCGAACGAAAGCTGCGCGCTTATGAGCGGCTCATCGAAAAGCTTCCGTTTCCGTTCACCTTTGCCGATTACGAAAGTGGAATCGCCATCGAAAAAAAGCGCGGCGACGTCCGGCCGCACCTTCGCACCATTCCACCGTCCCTTGAAAAGGAAGCCAAATGGCAGTGGGATATTGACTTGTATCACGACGTACCGTTTGAAAAAGTGGAAGCCTTTTTGACGCCGTTGCTCGATCTCGTGCCGCACCATATCGTTTTTGTCGACGACAAAGGGATCATCACGCTTTGCAATTTGCAGGCGGCCATTGACACGGGCGTCGAGCGCGACGCCATCATCGGCAAACATATTCGCGAGCTGCTGAAGCTGCCTGACGAGCTGATCGCAACGCTCGAATCGCTTGAAAAAGGCGAGCCGCTTTACAATTACGAAGTGCTCGACCGATTTTACGGCATCGTCAACACCCGTTTTATTTACAACGATGACGGATCGATCAAACGAGTCATCAGTATGTTTCAGTCGCTCAATATGATGAAAGAAACAGAAAAGCTGGCGGTCGCTGGCCGCATCGCCGCCGGCATCGCCCATGAAATCCGCAATCCGCTGACGACGGTGCGCGGATATTTGCAACTATTGAAAAGCGACTTGCCGGATCGCATCGCCTCGCTCGTTGAGCGGCTTTTAATTCCTGAGCTCGACCGGGCGAACGACATTATCACGGATTTTTTGAATATCGCCAAGCCGGCGGACGTCAAAATGGAGACGTTCAACTTGCACCGCTTTTTGCGCGACGATGTCGGCGTCCTATTGCAAAGCGAAGCGCTATTGCATAACGTCGACGTCCATTTTGACCTTGATGACCAGCTTGACGACTACGAAATGAACGGCGACCGCAGCCAGCTTTTGCAAGTGTTTTTAAACTTATTTCGCAACGCCGTGGAAGCAAAAGTGGCGAAAACGATGAAGGTGTCGATCTGCAGCCGAAAAATCAACCATCTCGTTCAGCTTCGCTTCTGCGACGATGGGCCCGGCATTCCGCCGTCGGTCATCGACCATGTTTTCGATCCGTTTTTTTCAACGAAGGAAACGGGAACTGGGCTCGGCCTGTCATTATCGAAAAAAATCGTCGAACTGCATCGCGGGACGATGAAAGTGCAAAGCGACGCGCACGGCACATGTTTTTTGATCGAATTCCCGCTTTGCAGCCAACCGCCGTTTCTTTCGTCATAAATCGCTTCCGAAGAGGGGGGGGCATCCCAGCTTCGGAAGTGGAGAGATTGATGATTTAGAACAATGTGTCACTTTATTACGGAAAAGGAGGAGCCATTATGGCAACGACCGCTCCGCCCAACGGCAAATGGCGGCGCCTGTTCGCCTTGTTTCTTCCCATTTTTGTTTCGCAAACCGGTCAATATGCCATGAACTTTGTCGATGTCGCCATGTCCGGTCATGCGAGCGCCGAAGATCTTGCCGGCGTCGCGATCGGCTCAAGCCTATGGGTGCCGGTGTTTACCGGCGCCGGCGGCATTTTGCTCGCCCTGTCCCCGATCGTCTCACACCATTTCGGCGCCGGACGGCATGACTCGATCACTCGCGCCGTCGCCCAGGCGCTCTACTTGGCTGTCGCGCTTGCTGCCGCCATTGTCCTGATCGGCGCCGCTTCTGTGCCGTTTATCTTGAAACAGATGTCTTTGGATGAAAACGTTCGGCATATCGCCTTTCATTATTTGCGCGCCTTGTCGTTTGGGATCATCCCTCTGTTTCTTTATTCTGTGCTCCGCTATTTCATCGATGCGCTTGGGCAAACGAAAGTGACGATGTGGATTACGCTCACCGCCTTGCCGGTCAATATGCTGTTCAACTGGTTGTTGATTTACGGGCATGGCGGATTTCCGCGCCTTGGCGGCATCGGCACTGGTTACGCGACGGCGATCACGTATGCGTACTGCTTCGCGGCCGCTGCCTTTGCCGCTTTGAAATTTCGCCGCTTGGCTCCCTATCGTGTACTCGTCCGTTTCTACCGTCCGTCATGGGCCGCATGGAAAGAGTTGCTGAAAACCGGGGTGCCGATCGGGTCGGCCATCTTTTTTGAAACGAGCATTTTCGCTGCGGTGACGCTGCTTGTCGGCCGGTTTGGCGCGGAAACGGTCGCCGCGCATCAAAGCGCCCTCAACTTCGCTTCACTGTTGTATATGATTCCGCTCAGCTTATCGATGGCGCTGACGATCGCCGTGGGCGTTGAAGCCGGGGCCAACCGTTATGAAGCGGCCAAACAATATTGCTTGATCGGCATCACCCTCGCCTTGGCCGTCGCCGCCGCCGCTGCATTGTTTCTTTCCGTCTTCCGCGGCGATGTTGCTCGACTGTATACAAACGATCCGACAGTGGCGGCGTTGACGGAGAAGTTTTTGCTCTATGCGATCTTCTTTCAAGTTTCCGATGCCATCGCCGCTCCCATCCAAGGAGCGCTGCGGGGCTATAAAGAGGTAAGCGCCGTTTTTTGGTCCGCTCTTCTCGCCTATTGGGGCGTTGGGCTTCCGCTTGGCTGCGCGCTCGCTCTACTGACTGCCGCCGGGGCGTTCGGCTATTGGATCGGCCTGATCGCCGGATTGGCAACGGGCGCGCTGTTTCTCAGCTTTCGCCTGCGGGCCGTTTGGCGCAGACATGACAGCGGGCGTGCGCCATGCGCCTTTTAAGAGGGAGCGGTCGATAAACAAGGATGTCCCGCTCAGTTCTAGGGACATCCTTTTTGTTTCAGCATGATGGATCATGCAGTCGACAAAGCCGGTTTCCCTTAGCCGACCTCCTTAGGCGACGGCTGCTGCTTCATATACTGTAATACATCGAGGTCGATTTTTCCTTTCTCCACTTGGCGCTCCTCAAAATTTTCTGTATGTATATACACGGTCAGCGCCTCATGAAGCGCCTCGCGATCCGCCGAGCGCTCTTTCGATAAATAACCGAGACGGACCAAGTGGGCGGCCACCTCTTCCTTTACCGTTCCTTCAATCGCTGCCACTTTTTCGGGACGCGGTTTCTCAAAGTAAAGCTGGCGCAACTGATACAAGCGAATAAGCTCCTCGATCGGCCGCGGGTGATCATCGACGCGCAAATCGATATAACGGTCATTGTAGCCGCCATATCCCCCTCCTTCTTTCACGACAAGCAAGGCGGCCGACTGTTGCCCGCGGCGGTCGCCCCCCGCTGCCTGACCAGCTTGAAGCGCCTTTAGCAATCGCTCGGCGAGCGGACCTTTTGTCTGCTCAAACGCCCTTCCCATTGCCAGCACCGTTTCCTCGCCTGCTAAAATATTGCCTTGAGCCGCATAGTTCGGCCCGGTGATGCCCCCGGCCCACGGGTAACATTTTTTCCCGGTGAACGTCGCCGCCCGTCCTTTCGCATCCACGATGCCGACTTGGCGCAAATCGCGCTCACTGTCATCGGCAACGAGCAACTCAAGCGCTTCTTGCGCCGATTTCCCTTTTGCCATCCATTCGAGGCCGCGCGGTCCGTACGACGTGTTGGCGTACGATTGCGTCGCCACCGCTCCGACGCCCGCTTTCGCCCACGGAACAACCGCACCAACGCCTAAAAATTTCGATTGAACAGCGATGCCAAGCTCCCCGGTCGCCGGATCGAACGCGACGATCGAAAACGTCGCGACAACATCTTTCGGAATGCGTTTCATTTTCTTACCCTCCACGCTACTTCCATTTTTTTATTCTCCTTATATTTCTCCTCTTCCCTCCCATCTTCCTCCCTCTTTCAAAAAATAGCGGGGGAAACAGCCGTTGCCCGGCCGTCTCCCCCCGCATGCCCATCATCCGCCTAGCACCATGTTGCCCCGACGATAATGAGCAAAATAAACAAAACGACAATCAGCACGAAGCCGTAGCCGTAGCCGCCATAACCCGGGTAGCCGAAGCCATAGCCGCCCCAGCCGCCATAAAAGCCGCATGTCATATTCGTCACCTCCTTGCTAGCAAGTAGGGTTCGTTAGTACACCCAACCACCGACACATGCACATCCGACAATAATCAACAAGATGAACAGAACGACGATCAACGCGAATCCGCCGCCGTAAGCTGCACCCATTTGCCAGCACCTCCTTCGTTTTTGTACTAGTAGACTATTCAGAAGCCGAGGAAATGGTTAGATGTTTCGGCAAAAATGGGTATTTGCCGCAGAAATGGAAAAAAAGCGGCCCGTCCTCGGACCGCTGCTACGCCTCGAGCGAGCTTCGCTTCCATTTTTTCCGCCCTGACGCCTGCTTGATTTGAACAGCAGAAAACAAAATAAGCGCCGCCCAGATGCAGCTAAACGCATAAAAATGCGCTTTCGTAAACGGCTCGCCGAACAAAAAGACGCCAAGGAGAAGGCTGATCGTCGGCGAAATGTATTGCAAAAAACCAAGTGTTGTCATCGACACACGCTTCGCCCCTTTGGCGAAATACAAAAGCGGCACGGCCGTCGCTGGCCCGGCTCCAGCCAACAGCGCCCATTGCCACCATTCGGCCGTCTTGACGAGGGCTGGCGTTTCGTTGTACACCCATAATAAGTAAACGGCTGAAAGCGGCATGACGGCCATTGTTTCAAGCGTCAAGCCAATGGACGAGTCAACGCTGGCCAGTTTTTTCACTAAGCCGTAAAACCCGAACGTCAATGCGAGCGATATGGCGACCCACGGAAACGCGCCATATTCCGCCGTCATCGCCGCCACGCCGGCGGCGGCCAGAAGAACAGCGGTCCACTGCCCTACGCTCAGCCGCTCGCGCAGTACGATCGTCCCAAGCGCCACACTGACAAGCGGGTTGATATAATAGCCGAGGCTCGTTTCAACAACATGATGATGATTCACCGCCCATATGTAGACAAACCAGTTGGCGCTGATGAGCACGGCAGCAGCGGCGATCCCCCATGCCTTAGCCGGCTTACGGCGCATCGCCCGAAGCTCCCGGCGGAAGGCGCCAAGCTGCCCATTCGCTGCCAGAAGGATGGCCATAAACACGAACGACCACACGATGCGGTGCGCCAAAATCTCAAGCGCCGGGCGCGCCTCTAGCAGCTTCCAGTACAGCGGCAATACTCCCCACAGCAAGTACGAAGCAGCCGTATACAAGATGCCTTGCTTTTCTTCGCTCCAATGCCCCACGTCGTCTTCTCCTTTTCCATGATCATTTCTGTTTCATTATACCGCCGCCGCTTCACTTTATCCATCAAAACACTCACCCGCATCGCTCGACGCGGTTGCCCAATGGAGAAGGGGCGCAGCTGAATATGAGCACCCGCCCCCTTCGCGGCCCGTTTGACCGCCGCCCTTTCTTATTTTTTCGCTCATCAAGCGACACAGGCACAGCCAACAATAATCAGTAAAATGAACAGGACGATGACGACCGTATAACCGCTGTTGACAAAACCGCTCACGGCGGGCACCTCCTTCATCGGTTCACAGGGCCATCATATGCGCCCGCCCGCCCAAACGGCCGGGCGAATGCCCAAATTTCTAGAAGATTGGTGAAAAACCGCGTTTTCTTCAAAAAGATTGGTCCACGAACGCACGGAAGAGCCGTTGATCCATTGGCGAAAGCTCCTTGCTGGAGCGTTTTCTCCGTTACATCACCGACCTTCCAGAAAAACGCCTATTTTTCTTTCGTCCCCGTCTCTCCCCACCAACCTTTTCGCTTAAAATAGAGGGCGATGAGCATCGCAACAGTTGCCATGAGCAACAAGGCAAACGGGTAGCCGTATCTCCATTTCAGCTCTGGCATAAACGCAAAATTCATGCCGTATACACCGGCGATAAACGTCATCGGCAAAAATATGACGCTCACCAATGTCAATGTCTTCATAATGACGTTCATATGATCTGATTTGAGCGACAGTTGCAAATCGAAAATGGCGGACAATGATTCCTTAAACGCGTCGAGCGCGGCGGGCACGCGCGAGAATCGCGACGCCACTTCCTCGATATACGGATTCGTCTCTTGGTTGATATACGGCAAATCAGCGTGGCGGATCATTTTGATCGCTTCTTCCTGCGCCTCGGCGATTTGGCGCAGCTCATGAAGATGTGTTTTCATCCGATAAATCTCGCGCCCGATTTCGTTGGCAAACGGGGTCGCAAACACTTGCCGTTCAAGCGTCTGAATGCGGTCAGCGATCTGATCGATGACTTGCAAAAAACGGATGGCGGCCAAGTCTAAAAAGTGATACAGCACGTACCCAGGATACAGCGCCTGACCGCGATGATTCAACAAACGTTCTTTCACGTGATCAACAAGCGGATCGTTTTCATCCATATAGCTGATCATATATTGGCTGCCGGCCAGCAAACGAACGTTCACTGTCCGGCCGGACGGACGAACGATAAACAGCGATAAGAAGAAACATCCTTCGTATTCGTCAAACGTGGGAATATCTGTCCCATTCATCAGCCGCTGTTGGGCGAGAGGGTGAATGGACAGCGAAGAAAGAAGCTGCTCCAAATCCGGCTTGGCGGCGGCGGTGAAATGAAGCCAACACGACTGGCTGCCTGCCGGCGCATGGCGTTTGTACGTTCCGTCAACCGTCAAACGAAAGTTATGCTCGATCGCCATAGACTGACGTCCTTTCCATGCAAACGATTTTAATTGTATTGTTTGCTGTTTGCCGCAAAACTACTCCCCTCCCGCCGCCAAAAACAAGTCAGCGGCAACGGTTTGGCCGCATCCGCTCGCTGTTGGCGACAAGCAGCTTCTCCCGGCTGCATCCCGGCTGCAAAGCGTCACATCCCGACAAGTCATTCGCTGTCTAGGCGCCTCGCCGCGTCCGCCCGCCAATGCGCCCGAAGCCAGTCAGCGCACCGCTTCCGGTTCCACATGGACGTGCGTCGCCCGAATGTTATGCCGGTTTCGCATCAAACGCTCGACTTCATCAGCGATTTCATGACTTTTTGCCACCGTCAAATGCGAGTCAACGCGGATCGTCACTTCCAGCACAATGTCGTTGCCTAACATGCGCGCTTTAATGTCAGCGACATCGCGCACGCCGCTCACCGCCGCGATTTCGTCTTTATAAACGGCGAGCTGCTGTTCATCAAAACCGTCGGTGAGCGTATGCGCCGTCTCCATAAACACCTCCCACGCCGTCTTGCCAATCATCGCCCCGATCACAAGCGCCGCCAGCGGATCAAGCCATGGCCACCCAAGCCGCGCGCCGGCGATGCCAATGGCAGCGCCAATGCTCACCAGCGCATCCGATAAATTGTCTTTCGCCACGGCCGCCAGCGCCATGCTGTTCGTCCGCCGCGCCAGCCGGCGATTGATTGCATAAACGCCAATCATAACGGCCGCCGAGGCGAGCGCAACCACAGCCGCTAAAACGTCAGGAGCCGCTGCCTTTTCCTTGCCGAACAGCGAGCGGATGCCGCTTGTGATCACGTCAATGCCAATGGACATCATCAAAAAAGCGGCCAACAGCGAGGAGATGTTCTCCGCCCGCGAATGTCCGTACGGGTGGTTGCAATCACGCGGTTTTTTAGCGATTTTCATGCCGATATAGACTGCCGAGGAAGCGATAATATCACTCAAATTATTCCAACCGTCCGCTTCCACCGCATCCGAGCCGAACACCGCCCCAGCCAACAGCTTGCCGGTCGAAAGGAGAAGATAGACGAAAATGCTCAGCAGTGCGCCCGCCTCGGCTCCTTGTTTTCGATCCACTTTCTTCACCAACCTAGCCATCTCATTCTTGCACGTATCAGTGTACCAGCTTGAAGCCGGTTGGGTCTACAGCAAGAAAATTTCCTTTTTTCATAAGAATAGGGACAAGCAAATTTTTTTGTCTAAAGGCAAAATCGAGCGCATTTGCGTATGATAAACCAAGTCGAAACAAAAAAAGGAGAGGAACAGATGTCTGCATATTTAGACTGGTTGGCGGACATGGGGATCGATGGCGCTCACCCAGGCGGTTTTGAGTTAACAAAACAAATCTTACGTAAACTTAAGATCGACCGTTCGACATCCGTGCTTGACGTCGGCTGCGGCACCGGACAGACGGCGGCTTATATCGCCGAACAGTACGGGGCCAACGTCACCGCCATCGACATCCACCCGACGATGATTGCCAAGGCGAAACAGCGTTTTGCCTCCAAGGCGGTCTCAGTCCGTTTGCATCGCGCCTCGGTCGAAGCGCTCCCGTTTCCCGCCGGGACGTTTGACCTTGCGCTTTCTGAATCGGTGCTTGCTTTCGTTTCATTGCCAAACGCGCTCGCCGAAATCCGCCGCGTGCTCAAAAACGATGGCCTATTCGTCGGCATTGAAGCGTGTCATGAGCGGCTGACCGCCGCCGAGCAAAAGCAAATCGCCGCCTTTTACGGCTTCCGTCAGCTAATGACATCAGCGGAGTGGAAAGAAGTGCTCGAACAAAGCGGCTTTGGCTGCCGCCAGTTTTCCTACGCGGCTGCAGCCGAAGCGCCAAGCCTTGGGGCACCCATCGTCATCGCCCTTCCGCCGACACCGGAGATGGCAAGCATGTGGCAGATGCACCAACAGTTGACAGCTCAATTCGGCGACCGTCTTGGCTATTGCGTCTTTTGCTGCGAACCATAGCTGGCAAGAAAAACGGCGTCCTCGACGAGACGCCGTTTTCACACTTTTTTCACTACTTTGAAATATTCTTCAAGCGTCAAGCCGCGCTTTTTGATCACCGCGGCCGCCTTCCGCCCAACATAGCGGAGATGCCACGGCTCATACTTGTAGCCGGTCACCGCTTCCTTTCCTTTCGGGTAGCGGATGATGAATCCGTACTCGTGCGCATGGGCGGCTACCCATTGCCCTTCTTTTGTCGCCCCGAACGATTGGGTCAGCTGACAGCCGGCCGAGCGGCTGCTGATATCGACCGCCAGCCCTGTCTGATGCTCGCTCTGCCCTGGGTGAGCGACCGCTTGAACCGCTTTTTCCTTCCCTTTTTGCCGCACTTCTTCAGCAAAAATCACCTGCTGCCGCTCGTATGAACGATAAGCGGACACGGCCACCAGCTCAATGCCATCACGGCGTGCGGCGGCAAACATCTCCTCAAGCGCCGCGGCCGCTTCGGCCCGCATATGCCGTTTTTCCGCGTTCGGGTCAGCACACACAAACGGCACGCGCGGCACGACCAAGTCCGCCGGCTTATAGCCAGGCGGGAGCGACTGTTCTTTATTGACGAGCACCAAAATGTTGTCAGGGTTTTGAATCACTTTTTGTCCGTTTTGCACCTCGACGATGTTCCAATATTTCGCCTCGAGCTGCAAATCGGGATCGACGGGGCCCTCGCTCGTTTTCCCCTGTTGATAATCGCTTGGGTGCACCGCGCTTTCCGGCGGCTGGCCGGACGGGCCGGCCGCACCGTTGCTGCCGCTCTCCCCTGTTTGGCAGCCGGCGAGCAGCAGGCACACCAACATCGCCGCTTGCCATCGCTGGTTCATGTTCCTTCTCCTTTTCTGTTTTCCCAGGCCCAAGCGCCCGGCATCCCAATCACGCGCCATTGCGGATCGCCGCTTCAAGCGCCACTTCAATCATCTCGTTAAACGTCATTTGCCGCTCCTCAGCCGTCGTTTCTTCTCCGGTGAGAATATGGTCGCTGACCGTCAGCACCGACAGCGCCCGGCAGCCGAATTTCGCCGCCAGCGTATAGAGCGCCGCCGTTTCCATCTCGACGGCCAATACACCGTAGCGCGCCCACGTTTCCCAATTCGGTTCATCATTGTAAAACATGTCGGCGGTGAACACATTGCCGACTTTTAGCGCCAGCCCTTTTTCCACACCTACTTCATACGCCGTCCGCAGCAGATGGAAATCGGCGGTTGGCGCATAATCGCGGCCGCGGAAAATGAGCCGGTTCATGTTGGAATCGGTCGACGCGCTCATCGCCAAAATGACGTCGCGGACGCGCACATCCGGCTGAATCGCTCCGCACGTTCCGACGCGGATGAGCGTCTTTACGCCGTAGCTTTGGATCAGTTCGTTCACATAAATCGAAATGGACGGCACGCCCATGCCGGTCCCTTGCACGGAAATGCGCTCCCCTTTATACGTCCCGGTAAATCCGAGCATGCCGCGCACTTCGTTGTAGCATACCGCTCCTTCCAGAAACGTTTCGGCAATGTATTTGGCGCGCATCGGATCACCCGGCAGCAAAATGCGCTCCGCGATCTCCCCTGTCTTCGCTCCGATATGTACGCTCAATGGGATTCCTCCTTTGGTTTGAACGATCGTTGTCGGGCCATGCCCTCGTCTATCATATCATATGTTTGCGGAAAATGGCAGTCTTCCTTCGAGTAGCCGAGGCGGCGAACGGGCATACTATGTGTGCCTGCCCGAGGAGAAAGGAGGAAAAGACCGATGAAAAAGAAACTCGAACAAGCGGTGGAATACGCCAACAAAACCAATCCATCGTCCAAATCAAACAATCAGCCGTCCACATCGAAAAAGGAAAAGACCAAATTCTAACATCATTCCGAAAGAAGTCTCCCACTTCGAAACGTGAAGGTGCACGAGCACCCGTCCATGTGGGAGATGAATGTTGGCCGGCAATCGCTGTCGGATCGAATCACATGTTGTTCAAACGGGCACCTTCGAAACGAAGGGAAGCGGAAAGGGTCCTTGTGCGGCTTGTCGTTTGGCACATATGCAAATCGCTGAAAGCTCCCCCTATGCACTCGCGTAGGTGGGTGAGTCGTTTGCGGGGGAGCCGCTCTCTTTTATGATGTTTTGGATCGGCGGTAATCGCTGCGATGACGGCGCGCCAAATACCGCTCATTGATATACAGCACCTTTTTGTCTTTGCTGCGCGTATATTTTTTCTCGCGCTCGCGCCGCCTGGCGACAAGCCAACAGGAAAACAAATACAGTGGAAAGACGAGCTGCATCGCGCCGGCAAAGACATACCAAAAACCGTTGATATCGGCCAAATCGCGCAAGTACACGTCGATGCCGCTGAGCCGATAGTACATGTCAGCAACGATGGCAGCGATGATGACGACGTTGACCGCATGGAGAAGGGGCACGCTTCTCCAGCGGAACAAGAGTCGCTCAACTTGCCCTTTGACCCAAAGCAATGCCGCAATCGAGACGACGCACAAGAGCAGCGACAGCGCCAGTGCGGCCATCGTTTCGCCCCCTTCCCTCTTTTCTCCTGCGCCCGCCGCATGATGCCGCCTGCAAACATTTTCCGTCGATGAACCGCCGCCAGACCGCATACACTAACGACAACGACGGTTCAAGGAGGGAAAACGATGGGCAAAAAACACCGCAACCGCATTAACGGGCAGAAAAAGAACAACCATATTCCAAAAGAAGCATTGATCGCTGAAGATGAGGCGCATGCCAAAGAATATTCCGCCGCCGGCGGCCGGAAAAACGGTCCGGGCCATCACGACAATCCAGAATCGTGACAAACCGCAGAAACCCTTGTGCGATACAAGGGTTTCTATCGCGGTTCCGACGGCTCGGATTCGTCCCAAGCAAGCGTGACGACTTTTGTATATTCCCCGCGTTCAATTTCCTCTTTTGTCGCTCTTTCATTCAGCTCCTCATCGTCGTCGATGCCCGGGGCCACCGTCGGCATGTCGCGCCGCCGTTCGTCATGTTCCATCAAGTCCGCCCCCTTTCCTTTCTTATCCGTTCCCGAAACAAGGGGGCTTTATTCATATTATATCATCTCTAGCTCTTGCTGGCGACTATATTTTTGAATATTCGGTCAACAGATGAGCTGTCGTTCCACTTGTTTCCATCCGTCTGGACAAAGGCGATAGTACGTCTGTCCTTTCCGCCCTTCATCGATCAGCACAACGTCCCCAGTCCGCATAAATCGAGCTTGACAGTTTTTCGGCATCAGATCGGCGACATTAAACATCCGATACAACACCGCCAGCACTTCATCATGTCCGGCCGCCGTCACCGTCATGCGGCACACTTGCCGGTAGCCTTTCGTTTCCCCAAAGCGCGGTGTTTGAAAAACGACCGCCTCATATGCACGTTTTGTCATCCACATCCGTTTCCCCCATAAACGAACCATTGTTTTCCTCTCCCTTCTCCCAATAAATCGGCCCTCCGCGCCCCATACTATGGTTGATGTCGAATTCGATCGCGAATCGTCTTCGGAGCCGAGACAAACGTGTATTATACTTATTTGGTGATTTGGCGTGCCGATTCCTTCAGCAAACGAGCACTCCTTTTGTCGAAACGATCGCGGTCTTCTGACAAAAGTCCACAAACGATGCAAAGGAGAGACAGCCTGATGCCGACTCGCCCGTTCGCTTGGCTGCGCCATCCGCTTCAGTATGCCTACCGTTCCTTTTTGTACCGTCATCCGGTCCGCCTCGCCGATGACGGCCTGCTTCGCCGGATGGCCGCCCGCGCAACCGTCCCGACTAACGGACCACTCAGCGCGGAAGAAAAGGGCATTGTTGCCGCCATTCGGCGGAAAACGGCGGAACATAACCGCAACAACGTGACGCGCACGGCCGCCTACTTGGCGTTTTTTGAGCGCCATCGGGAAATCCATTGGGCGTTTTTAGCCCATCTCGTCTCGCGCAACGGCGGTTGGAACATGACTGATTTGCGCGGCGGCCTTCTTCCGCTTTTGCTGCCGGAACAAATCGTTGCGCCGCTTTTTTTGTTTTTAGAGCGCGCCAATGCCCTCATTTTTCATGACGCCTATCCGCAGCTTTTGCTGTACGAAGAAAGCAAACGGAGGGAGACGCCGCTGTTTCATTTGTTGCCGGCGTTAGCGGTGTCTTCGTTTATGAAGCCGATGTGGGAACATTTTTGGGAAACAGAGAATGCCGCGCTTCTTACGGTTGCTCTTATCATCAACGAGCAGCAGTACATCCAGCTTCGCGTCATCGAACATCCGTTTTTCCGCACCCGCGTGCTGTCGAGCTGGCCGTTTATTGCCGAGCAATGGCTCGGGTTCAACGATGTGCTCATCCCATATGCCAAAGGCCGCCGCGTGGCGCTTGCCGGAACGACGGTGCGCGATTTCGCCGACGTCCACCACCGCGTCCATATCGGCAAAATGCTGTACAGTCTGCTGCTGTTTGACGCCCGGCTGTTTCGCGGTGCCTGCCGCTTTGCCCGCTGCGTCCCCCACAGCGGCTCACGCGCCGACTTCTGGCCGCAGTCGTTCACTGAAACGCCTGATGGGCGCCGCCTTTACAGCCCCCGCCTTGAGGCAGCTTGGCCGGATCTTGCGCACCCGTTCCGCGACGATCGCGATTGGTTCACCGATGAGGCAATCATGCAGGCGCTTGAAACGCTCCCGCTTCCGGCCTCGGGCGACATGACCAACCGCTACGAGCGGCATTTGGCCATGATGAAAACGGCCGCCATCGCGGCGGCCAAATCAACTTTATCATAAAACGACGAGGACTACTCCCCGTCGATGTCAATCTCTTCATCGATGATGCATTTTTCAAGCAAATAGTCAAACGTAATATCCGCGAGCTCCTCAAGCTCCTCTTGCGTTGGCACAAAGCCGCGGCGGATGAGCTCTTGGTAAAAAAACTCAGCGATTTCTTCCGTATCGATAATCACTTCAATTTCCTTCACCGCATCTCGCCCCCTTTGTAATGTTGTATGTCGCCGCCTTCCGTTTTATGTCAAAAATCATGTTGTACTATTTTTTCTGTCTCCCCCATACATATGTACCAACAAAACAAAAAACACGGAGGCGGACAAAATGGACAAACTCACTGCGATCGATAAAATGATGGAAACAGTTGTCAATGGGTTGGGCGCGATCGTCATCTTCGCCGGCATTCCTTATTTTCTTTTTATTCTTTATCAATTTCTATCCTGGTGATCGGCGATTGCCCGCAAACGTTTAACAACCGTTTCCATCATCCGTTGATACTGTTCATCGCCGAACCATTCATATAACGCTTTATAATCGTTGTACATGTCAAGGAGCTCGTCGACCGACGGTCCTTTCTCTCCGCTGTCGGCCGACGGCAATAGAAGCGACGATTTCACCGGTGCGGCGATGACAATATCTTGCACGAGCGTAACGGACGTCTCCTCCCCCTCGGCAAGCGGAATGATGTCTTCCAGATGGACTTCGATCTCCCAACCATCCGTCAGCCGTTTCAATTCGTAAATCGTCTCTTCCCATCCTTCCCCGTAGTAGCGGTAAATTTCCGTCCGCACCCCGACGACTTTGAACAAATGGCTGCCATAATCGCGGACGCGGACAATTTCGCCGAGAAAAAACGGCAGCTCAATTTCAATTTCTTCCGCGATCCATAAATCGCCCGTAAACTCAGACAATAAAACGAGCGCTTGCTCAGCAAACAAGCTATGGCCATGGTTGATTTCGTATAAAAACGTGCCGTCGATCTGCTGAATATCGGTGACGGTTCCGACCGTTCCGTACAATGTATTGACGACGATGTCACCGACGGAAAATTTCGGGCGTTTCGGCGCGCTCATTGGCATCTCCACCCTTTGGAACAAATGGTTAGTATAGTATATGCATGCAGAGAAGGGTGGACACCTTCAGCCGCGCGGAAAAAGCTATTTGAAATCGCTCCCAATTCATGAAATGGGAACGCTTCCCTAGTTACGCTTCATGCAAAAATTGCTCCCATAGTTCATCAAACACAACCATGCTTTCCAAATAGTCACCGTTAAGCTCCAAATAGCCGCTCAGTTCTTCATAGTCCGCCGACCCTTTCGGAAAGCTGTGATCTTCATACGCTCCGTTCGCAAACCGGGCGACCGGATCTTCCTGGTGCCCATGGCGGAAGCGCAGCAAGTAACGGTAGAATGACTTTGCCATGTCCCCCATCCTCTTCCTTTCCTTTTGTTGCTATTATAATGAGCTTTTGGCTGTTTGTGAAGCCTTTTTTCGCCGCTTGTATTGCCATCGTACGCGTCGGGTTGGCTTTTCATGCCAAAAAAGCGCGTTGAACGGCGCAATAGGGGTTCAATCCGCTTTCTCGTCAGAGCGCAACGGAAGGCCAAGTCCACCGTCCTGGCATGCGCTCCGCTTCTCGCCAAGGCTTGCTATGCGCCATCGTGACGCCCCATCTGAAACGGCATGGGGCCTCCCATGCCTCCCGCTTCGCTAGGTCTTGCCCTCGGTGAGCGCACATACAAAAAGCCGCCATCTTCCGGCGGCATCGTTCATGATACGACTCCGGCTTGCGGAGCCGGGGCAAATTCGATCTCAAATCCAAGGTCCTCAAGCATTTGATAATCGGCTGACTTTTCTTGCCCGGCGGTCGTCAAATAGTCGCCGACAAAAATCGAGTTGGCAGCATACAGCCCAAGCGGCTGAAGCGAGCGCAAATTCACTTCCCGTCCGCCGGCGATGCGGATTTCTTTTGTCGGATTCATATAGCGGAAAAGGGCCAGCACTTTCAAACAGTAACGCGGGTTTAATTCGTTCGTGCCGGCCAGCGGCGTGCCGTCGATCGCATGCAAAAAGTTGACCGGAATGGAGTCAGCGTCAAGCGCCCGCAAGCTGCGCGCCATATCGACGACATCCCGCTTCGTTTCTTTCATGCCGATGATGACGCCGGAACAAGGCGAAAGGCCAGCTTCTTTCACCGTTTCCACCGTCCGCACCCGATCGTCGTATGTATGGGACGTCGTAATGTTCGGATGGTGCTGCTTCGACGTGTTGATGTTATGATTGTAGCGGTCCACCCCCGCCTCTTTCAGCCGCGCCGCCTGCTCCGGCTTTAATATTCCGAGGCAGGCGCACACTTTCAGACCGAACCGCTCTTTAATTTCCTTGACCGCGGACACAACGGTGTCGATCTCTTTATCGCTCGGCCCGCGGCCGCTGGCGACGATGCAGTACGTCCCAATGCGCAAACGGTGCGCTTCTTCCGCGCCGCGCAACAACGTCTCTTTGTCGACCATTTTATACGTTTTCACCGGCGCCGTCGATACGGCGGACTGCGAACAGTAGCCGCAGTTTTCCGGACAGAGGCCGGATTTGGCGTTGATGATCATGTTCAGCTTCACTTTGTTTCCATAATAGGCGGAGCGAATCCGGTACGCCCCTTGCAGCAAAAGGAGCAGCTCCTCGTCCGGACAATCCAATATCGCCAATGCTTCCTCATCGGTCAGCTCGTGGCCTCCCAACACTTGCTCGGCCAACACCAGCCAGTTTGCCATCTCTCCTCTCCCCTTTCCATATCATTACATTTATCGTAACGGACCGACTGTATATTTGTCAACTATATTTTCATTTCGGTTTACTCTTAATCCGTCCGCCAGCAGAGGGCAAAAAAGACAGGCTCCCGTTTGAAGGTGCCTGCCCTCGGTTCCTCACCTAATGCGTCAATTTCTCGACGATGTCGCGGGCGATCCAAACGCCGCAGGCGCTCGCCTGAGCGAGGCCGCGCGTAATGCCGGCGCCGTCGCCGCCGACATACAGCCCGGCGATTTCTGTTTCAAAGCGGTCGTTGAGTTTTGGACGCGCCGAGTAAAACTTCGCCTCAACGCCGTAAAAGAGCGTATGCTCGGACGCCAGCCCTGGAGTAACATGGTTGAGCGCTTCCGTCATTTCGATCAAGCTTTTCATCGTGTTGTACGGCAGGACGAGGCCTAAATCACCCGGAACCGCTTCTTTTAACGTCGGTTCGATGAACCCTTCTTTGATCCGCTTTTCCGTCGATCGCCGTCCTTTTAAAATGTCGCCGTATTTTTGGACGATGATGCCGCCGTTGGACAAAGCGTTCGCCAGCCGAGAAATTTCATGGGCGTATTCGTTCGGCTTGTCAAACGGATCGGAAAACTTATGTGAAACAAGAAGGGCAAAGTTCGTGTTGTTGCTGCCGAGCTTTGGATCTTTGTACGCATGGCCGTTAGCAAGCATAATGCCGGAATGGTTTTCGACGACGACATGTCCGGACGGGTTGCTGCAAAACGTGCGCACTTGCGTCCCAACCGACGTGTTGAAAATGAATTTCCCTTCATACAGATGTTCGTTAATTTCTTGCATGACGATGTTCGATGTTTCCACACGCACTCCGATGTCAACCTGATTGTTGATCATCCGCAAACGGCGCTTGCGCAAGATTTTGCTCAGCCAAACCGAGCCATCGCGCCCCGGAGCGATGACGACTTTTTCCGCTGTCAACGTTTCGCCGTTTTTCAGCACAACGCCTTTCACTCGATGGCCGCTCTCCGTCCGCTCGGTCACGATATCATCCACTTCCGTTGTAAAGCGCATCGCAATCCGCGCGCGCAAATATTCAAAAATGCTTTTCAAAATTTCCAAGTTTTGCTCTGTGCCCAAATGGCGGACGTACGCGCGCAATAGCTTCAGCCCGGCCGCATAGGCGCGCCGTTCGATCTCTTTCACCTTGTCCGTCATCGGGTCGGTGATCGATGTCGTCGCTCCGTGCTTCAAGTTGATCTCATCGACATAGCGGATGAGCTCAAGCACGGTCGAAGCCGGCAAATAGTCGGTCATCCAGCCGCCGAATTCGCTCGTGATGTTGAATTTGCCGTCCGAATACGCCCCCGCTCCGCCGAATCCATTCGTGATCGAACAGGCCGGCACGCAGCCGGCATAGTCTTTTTTGCCAGCCGGCGGCGGACACTTTTCAATTTTTTTTTGCAAAATCGGACAATTGCGTTTATATATATCGTGCCCTTTATCGATCAAGAGCACGTTCGCTCCAGGGAGTTTGAGCGTCAGTTCGTAGCAAGTGAAAATGCCGGCCGGCCCGGCGCCGACCACGATCACATCGTAATGATTGTTCATGATCCATCCCTCATTTCTCATGTTCCATTCGAAAGTATACGGAACATTTGGCGGTTCGTCAAGAAAAAAACGAACTTTCTTACCGAATATAACGAAAAACGTTCGATATAATAGAGAGTTGTATAAAGCCAAAAAAATTGGTATGGTGGTAGAGAATGAATAGCGGGGAGGGAAAGGGATGCGCTTTTTCGTGAAACATTTTCTGAACGGCATGCTGACGATCGTGCCAATTTTACTCGCCGTCTATGTGTGCTACAAAGTGTTCGCCGTTTTGGATGGGCTGCTTGGCCAATACGTCCGTCCGTATTTGGATGGCCGCTACATTCCCGGCCTAGGCCTATTGGCGACCGTCGCGCTGATTACCGTCTGCGGCTGGCTGTCGACGCAATACGTGAGCGGCCGCCTCATTCGGCTCATCGACCGGTTGCTTGAAAGCATTCCCTTGATGAAAACGGTTTATTCCGTCGCCAAAGATACGATCGCTTCCTTCGTCGGGGAAAAACGATCGTTTTCGCAAGTCGTGCTCGTCACGATACCGGAGAGTGGCTGGAAATGCCTCGGCTTCATGACGATGGATGATGTCGGCGCTTGGCACGATCCTCTCGCCAACTACGTCGCCGTCTATATCCCGCAGGCGTTTCAAGTCGCCGGGCTCACCCTGCTCGTCCCGAAAGAGCAAGTGGAAGTCGTCGACATCTCGCCGGAAGAGGCGATGAAATTCATCCTCTCCGGCGGTGTGGCCGTCCGAAAGCTAAAACGGCTGCCCGAGTGACAACGGGCAGCCGTTCGCATGGCCATCCAAAACGCGCCTGGCCGTCAAAAGTATCGCTTTTTCCAAAAGATGTACGCCGTCGCCGCTGACAGTGAACCGGCGAGCGCCATCGCGATCAAAAAGGCGTACGGAGAGTGTTGGTACGGAATCGGTACGTTCATGCCGTAGAAACTCGCCACCATCGTCGGCAGCGAAATGACAATCGTAATGGCCGTCAAAAACTTCATCACAATGTTTAAGTTGTTTGAGATGACCGAAGCGAACGCGTCCATCATGCCGCTTAAAATGCTGCTGTATACTTCGGCCATTTCAATCGCCTGCTTGTTTTCAATAATGACGTCCTGCAGCAAATCTTGGTCATCTTCGTACATGCGCAAATAATTGAGGCGCATGAGCCGCTCCATGACGATGTTGTTCGCCTTCAGCGACGTCATGAAATACACTAAGCTTTTTTCCATGCTGAGAAGCGAAAACAGCTCCTTGTTTTTCATCGATTGGTGCAATTCTTTTTCGATTTCGCTCGTCCGCCGATTGATTTGCTTCAAGTAGCGCAAATAATACGTTGAAATCATGTACAGCATTTGCAACGCAAACCGCGTCTTCATAAACGTGTAAAAGTTTTTGATTTTGTTTTTGGAGAATTCTTCGAAAATCGGATTCTCCTGCAAACAAACCGTAATAAAACACGTGTTCGTAATGATCATGCCGATCGGAATCGTCTCGTAAATCGGGCCGTCCACTTCATCATGGGCGACAATCGGAATGTCGACGATAATGAGCACATGGTTGTCTTCCTTTTCGACGCGCGACCGCTCCTCGTCATCCAACGCGTCTTTGATCGAATCGATCGGAATGTCCAAATGGTGGGCGATGTAGCGAATTTCTTCCTCTGTCGGAGCGACGAGGTTGATCCAGCAGCCGTTTTCGATCCGATCAATTTCGCGCATTTTGCCGCTGGCATCCGACAAATACATTTTCATCATTTGGCATCCTTCCTCCTTTTTACGCGAGGAAGGCGGCGCCTCTTCCTTTCCGTCCGGAGCTCGTTTTCGTATGATGAGCAGCGGGCGGGAGAAGGAACAGGCCGCGTTCCCCGCTGTATTCCGGCTCCGGTTCGTTCGGGCTTGAACTACTCATATACGAAAACGCCACTCCTTTCAAAAAAGATGTCCCTCAAGTAATGATAGCGCGGACCGGCCCGTTTGTATAGTAGTTGCCATAAAAAAAAGCAGCCTACTGGCTACTTTATTCAGTAAAACGGTGCAATGTTCAAACGTCGCCCGTCTCGGCTGCTTTATTCACTCGATGGTGTCGTGTTGAAAAAGTCAGGCGCCTGTTTGCCCGTTTGCCGGCTGTCCGAGCGGCGCGGATGCTTTTCATTGCTTTTCCCCATCAGTCCGTCGGATTCGTAGCTGAGCGGAAACGTCCGCTTTTTGCCCACCGCCCTCACCCCCTTCGCTTTTACTGTTTGCCGCCAGCCAGCGTTTTACTCCAACCGATGAAAACAAGGACGCCGCCACTTTATGGAAAGCGCTTCATCCTAAAATTGTCAGCTAATGTTCACACAATCGTTTTACCGGCTCTTCTCGATTCGCTTATAATAAACAAGTGAGGAGGGGAAGCCATGAATATCACTATCACAAAAAAAGCGTTTGATTGGTACAAGCGGGAGCTCGGGCTGAAACCGGGCGATGCGATCCGCTTTTTTGCCCGCTACGGCGGGTGCAGCGCCGTGCAAAAAGGGTTTTCGCTTGGCATGGCCAAAGACGAACCGGCGGACAAGCCGGCGGCACAGACGACGGTTGATGGCGTCACCTTTTTTATTGAAGAGGGCGACCAATGGTATTTCGATGGACGCGATTTGACTGTGGATTTGGACGAAAAAAGCGATGAGCCGGTTTTTCTCGTCCATTGATGTCCTGCGGCGATTGAAAAAGCTAGCCTTGGCGCTCACTTTTTCGAATGATGGCGATCGTGCAACGGGAGATGCAGACGAGCTCCCCTTGTTCGTCCGTAATGCGCACATCCCACACCATCGTCGTCCGGCCGCGGTGCAACACCGTCCCTGTCGCCGTCACCGTCCCGCTCCGGACAGCGCGGACGTGATTGGCGTTTATTTCCAATCCAACAACGTTTTCCGTGTTGGGGTCCACAAGCGCGTACGCGCCGATGCTGGCGACCGTCTCCGCCAAGGCGACCGAGGCGCCGCCATGCAGCAGCCCAGCCGGCTGGTGCGTGCGATGGTCAACCGGCATCGTCGCGACGACGCGGCCTTCGCCAATCTCGACAATTTCGATGCCGAGCGTATCGATCAACGTATGTTTCGCCATTTCCTTCACAACGGCCAAATCGATCATCATTCCTTCTTCCCCCGTTTCGTGAATCGTTCCAGTTCAAAAAGCCGTCCTTCCTGCTGCAAAACGCGCGTTTGCGTCTCGCCAAGCAAATCGAAATGCGGAAACTCACCGCGCCGGTCGATCCACTCTTCCTTCAGCCCGTACTGCCGCCCCCAAGCGGCGAGTTTTTCGACATCGGCGCAGCCGACTTTCGTCACCGTCGTGCAATGCGGAAACCGTTCGTCGTACCAATAGTGGGTCAAAAAGGCGATTTCACCGCGCTTCACTTTCTCTTTCCACGCCGCGAGCTCATGTCGGCGGATGCCAAACGCCATCGCACCGCTCCCCTTTACCGCTTCGCCCGCTCATATGCTTCATGCCAGTCAGGAAAATATTTGCGGATCACGATCGGCCGAAACGTATCGCGCTTGACGCAAACGTGCTGCGACTTTCCGGTCACCGCCACCTCGCCGTCCGGGGCGAGAATCTCGTAGCCGTATGTCACGCGAATGCCGTCATAGGCGTCAATCCACGTGCGGACAGTCGCGGTTTCCCCATAACGAAGCGGCTTTTTGTACGACACTTGCAAATCGACAACAGGCGAAATGATGCCTTCTTTCTCCATGTCAGCATAATGAAAGCCAAGCTGTTTGATCAATTCCGTGCGCCCGACTTCCATCCAAACTAAATAGTTCGCGTGGTAGACGACGCCCATTTGGTCTGTTTCCGCATAACGCACTTCAATTTGTTTTTCTGCCACTTTCACGTTCGTTCTCCCTCCATTTTTTGCCGGGCCTCCTCTTCTATGTTACCATTCGCCCGTCGGCTCGCTCAAGCGGTAGACAAAAAAACGAAGCCGCCCCCGCATGAGGGCTGCTTCGTCTACTGGTAGCCGTGTTCCCGTGCAGCTGCTTCGTCTTTAATTTCCGCGCGCATTGCAGCGATCGCTTCTTCGCGGCGGCGGTTTTTCGCACGAATCTTCTCCTGTTCCTCCGGTGACGCAAACTGCATCGTTTCTTCGGCTTTTTCTATGTTCTCAATGGTGTTTTGTACCATTTCTTGCAGCTTTTCCACATTGTCGCTGCGGTCATCCGGTTTCGGACGCGGCATGAATGCTTCCTCCTTTGCGCGAGTTTCCGGCTATTCGCCCTTCGTTTGGATCACTTGGGCGTGCTGGCCGGACTGGTCTTGCATTTGTTTGCCCTTGTTTCCTCCTGCGGCTCGAGGCTGTGTGCCGATATGGTTCGGCACGAAATGTTTGCGGCTTCCTTTCGGATTGCTCATTGTCTTCGCCTCCTCGCCATCTAGTCTGTCCGCCCGGAGGACCGCTATGCATGGGTTATTCTGCTTTCTTGAGCATCCGCTCTTCCAGCTTTTTCTCAATTTTTTCGAGCGCTTCCCGATCGTTCAACAATTGCCGTTTGTTCTCGCTGATCAGTTCTTGGAGAGTCATTTTGCGGGATCGTCTCATCGCTTCAACCTCCCCTCACTTTTATTGTAATCTTATTCATGCCCAAAAAAGATAAAAATTATGACAACTTTTTGAAAAATAACGAACCACGAAGAAAGCGCCTTTCGCTGCAGCCATCTGCTCAACGAAAAAGCGCTGTTTCCTGCTCGAGCCGCTTCGCCGTCACCGGGCCGACAATTTTTCGCCGAATGACGCCGTTTGGATCGATAATATACGTCGTTGGAATCGTTTGGATTCGATATTGACGAAGCGCTTCGCCGCGCACATCGAGGCCGACTGGAAACACGAGCCTGTTCGCTTTCGCAAACCGCTCAGCGTTGTCCAACGTATCTTGCGTCGTCAAATGAACGGCAAGGAGCGCAACTTCGCGGCCATGCCGCTCGTAAAACTTGGCAAGCTCCGGCATTTCCTTTTTGCATGGCGGGCACCACGACGTCCAAAAGTTGAGGACGACCGCTTTGCCGCGCAGCGCCGACAACTTAACCGACTGGCCCCCAAGCGCCGGCAAGGTCAAGTCGGGAGCCGTCTGACCCACTTCCGGACCGGCTCCGTTTGCTTCATTCGGTTTGTCAGCCGCCATCACATTCCAAAGGCCATAGCCGGCGACAGCCAAGAACAAAAGAACGACTAGCCATTTCCGCACGTTGTCCCCTCCCTACCGGCGCCTCCCGCCGCTCTGTCCACGATTATAGCACATACGTTTGCCATTTGCCAACCATCGTGCTTAAAACGAAAAAACGAGGGGCGCGCCCTCATCATGATCGGATGTTTTTATGATCGTTTTTCATTTTCTCCGCTTCGACTTCTGCGTACGAAGCGAATTCGCTCCTCCATTCGTTAAAGCCGTTTTTCTTCTTCGCGTTGTTGTTTCGTTGGGCATTGGCATTGCCAAGTTTTGTCCGGCCCATGCGTCTCCTCCTCTGCTTCCGTCGGTTCACCTATAGTATCCGCCGGCGGCCAAAAAACTATGCATACAGCGGCTTCAACCGGCGGCCGAAACAATGGAAGAAAAGCGAAACAAACACTAGGTGAAAATCGTTGAAAATCAACAACGCTTCGACCTCATGCGGACCGAAAAAAGAAAACGAAAAGAAAACAACGGTTCCATCCGACAACACCGAGGCGTCGAATGATGTTTCAGCCCGAATCGGAGAAAACTAAGCATCGGATGACGGGTCACCCGTTTCAATCGGGTGGTCCGGATAGGAAATCCAGTCGCTGAAACTGCCGACGTACAGCCGAACGTTGTGATAACCAGCTTCGTGGAGCGCCAACACGTTCGGGCAGGCGGTGACGCCGGAACCACAGTAAACGATCAACGGCTGCCCACGGTCAAAATCGGCAAACCGAGCCGCCTGCTCGACAGCGCTTTTCCAGTAGCCGCCTTCCGTCATTCCGTCTTTCCAAAACCGGTGCACCGCTCCTGGGATGCGGCCGGCTCGGCGGTCGATCGGTTCTTCCAGGCCGGCATATCGCTTCCATTCACGCGAATCAATGAGCACAACCGAGCGATCGCGGACGGCGGCGCGCACATCCTCAACCGTCGCCAGCCATGACCGATCCGGACGCGGCCGAAACGGGCGGGACGCCACAGCAGGGACGACGTTCGTCACCGGATGCCCTTTCTTCTTCCATTCACGATAATTGCCGTCCAATACGTATACGTGGGCATGGCCGAAATAGCGAAGCAGCCACCAGCAACGCGCCGCCATCGCCCCGTCTTGGTCGTCGTAAGCGACAACGGTCACCGTTTCATCGATGCCGACCCGGCCAAACACGTCCGCCGCTTGCTCGGCCGACGGGAGCGGGTGGCGGCCGCCGTGCTCTCCGACTGGGCCCGACAAGTCGCGTTCCAAGTCCATATACACGGCACCAGGAATATGATCTTCCTGGTAAACGGCCGCTCCTTTCGCAGGATCGCCAAGCCAAAACCGACAATCAAGAATGCGCGTGTTTTCGTCGTGCAAATGGCGAAGGAGCCATTCATGGGAAACAAGCGACGCCATATGTCCTCCCCCTCTTTGTTTTTGCTGACGCCAAACGTTGTTTCTTGATCGGAACGGAAAGCAGCCAATCATCAACAGGACGCCGGCGGCGCCGACACGCTCAGCCAGCGCTCGCCATCGTCACGATCGCTCTTTCCCTTCAAGCCGGCTCACGTACTCGCGCACCATCTCCGGCGTCACGCACCGGCGCGCCGGCACGAGGCCGCTTTTGGCCAGTTCGTTCATCCGCTTCGTCACTTCATTGATCCCATCAACCGTAAACGACTCGCCGCGGCGGCACCGCTCGACCGCTTCGTCGATGAGCCGCTCGCGCTCGGCGTCGAGCATAGCAAATTGCTTCAAGATGGTATGCTGTTTTTGCACATGGGCAGTGATCGCGTGATGCACTTCGCTCAATGGTCCTCGTCCTTTCCTGCTTCTTTTTCCATCAAACGCCGGACGTTCGGTTTCGGCGTCCAACAGTTGAACCGATAGTTCGGTTTCGTCGCATAGCCGAGCCGGCGGCAATACGTGTACAGCCCGTCGGCTCGCTTTTCTATACGGTAGTGGATGCATGTAGCGCAAGCGTGAAACCGGTTCATCAACGCGCCTCCCCGACGCGGCCCGAAAGAAGGCCGCGAAGCGCCGCTTCGATGCGGGCGAGCGCCTCATGATCCGCCGCTTCGGCGAGCGCGGCAAGCAAGCCCTCCATATAGCTGTCGACTTGTTCCGCGAGAGCGGCCGAAAGTGCGGCGACGGCAGCCTTGTATTGTTCTGCGTACGTCGCCACAAGCCGCTCTTTTTGCTCAGCCAAATAGGCGTCGATCGGCTCGACAAGCGCCGCCTCAATTTCCTCTTTCATCCGCCGCTTTTCGTCGCGCTCAAAAAACGATTTGGCGTTTTTATACAGCGAAAGCGCCTTGGTAAACCGCACCCGGTCTACATCCCCAAGGGCGTTGGCAAACTCCGGCGCCGAAAAGGCAAACGGCTCAGGCGGCGTGAGCGCGAGCGCATCATCGAAACGACGAAGCTCATGGAATAGGCGCGAGAACTGCTCGGCCAGCTGCTTGTGCAAAAACGACTCAACACGCAAGCTCGTCGCCCGCAACTCTTGGGCCAAATCAAAGCCAACCGATGCGAGCAACTCGTCGAGGCAACGCTCAAGCGCCCGACGCGCCGGGCCTTGGTCGTCGCGGAGCACCGCCGGGTTGAACGCCTCCTTAAACACATCGTTGAGGCGGAAAAAGACGCGCTGCTTGACGTAATAGAGCAATTCGTCGACTTCCTGGCGAAGCGCCTGCCGGCCGTAGGCATCATCAATGCCAGCAAGCACGGCGTGCATCTTCGTTTTCACCGCCTCAAGCGCCTGCCGTTTCTCCGCTTTTTCCGCTTCGCTTTGCCCAGCGGCGCGCGCGAATTCCTCTGCCGCCCGCCGCGCCCGCTCAAGCTCGGCATATGCGCTCTCGACGGCGACTTCCGCCAGTTCTTCCGTTAAGAAGCGGAAGAAGTCGGTTTCAAAGGCAGACAAGCCGGAGTCCGCCAAGACGCCGCGCGGACCGGGCTCGGCCCCCGTTTTTTCCGCCAGCGCCAAGCGGCTTGAGAGCGCATAAAGGCGCGGGAAGCGGATGCCAAAGCGCGCCAGCTCTCCGTTCATATAGGAAATGACGGCCTCAAGCTCCTCTTTCGACTGGGCCAAATCAGCCGCATTGATGACGAAAAACATTTTATCAAGCGCAAACGTGTCTTTCACGCGCCCAAGCTGAAGCAAAAACTCGCGGTCTGCTTTCGAGAACGCATGGTTGTAATACGTCACAAACAACAACGCATCAGCATGCTTCATGTAATGAAACGCCACTCCCGTATGGCGGGCGTTAAGTGAATCCACCCCCGGGGTATCGACAAGCGTCACCCCTTGGCAGGTGAGCGGACAGTCGGCGTACAACACGACCTCATCTAAGAAACATGACACCGCTTCGTCAGCGACATACGTCTCGAGTTCTTCCCAACCGATGGAGACGATCTCCCCGAATCGACCGTTCATCCGCTCATAGCCGGCCGCGGCAGCTGCCAAAAAAGCCACATGCGGCTTTTGCGCCGGATGTTCGGCTCCCGATTCGGCCAGGCGGGCGCAAAGGCGGAGCGCTTCATCCCATGTATCCGCCTCATGGCCGCACTGCCGAAGCGACGATTGCACATCCGCCCAAATTTGCAGTTCGCTTTTTACCTTGACCACCGCCGTGCCGTGCGGGTGCTTGTGATCGGGCGGGGCGATTTTGCTGATGGCGGCGGTTGTCGGGTTGGGCGACGATGGCAGAAGCGGGGCGCCGAGCAAGGCGTTCGCCAGCGACGATTTGCCGGCGCTGAAGGCGCCAAACAAGGCGACGGTAAACGATCGCTCGCGAAGCCGACGCGCCTTGTCGCGCAATGGTCCAGCGAAGCGGCCAAGCAGTTCGGACCGTTCAAGCCAAGCCGCCGCCTCCTCAAGCCGCTCGGCCGCCTCTTCGCTCCGCTGTTTTCTGCCGCTTGAAAGCGTCCGAGCTTCGTCCGCTCTTTCGCTCACTCCGAGGCCGGCCGCTTCCTGACCGAGCGCTTGCTCTTTGACGGAAAGATGGCTTGTTTCCGCTGGCTTGGATGCTGCTTGCGGTTTTGCCGTCTCGGCATGACGCGCTTTCCGGAAGACTGGCGGCGCCGTCAACGCGGCGAGACGGTTTTCATCAAGCGATGCAGACTCGCATGGAGCAGCGATCAGCTGCTCGAACGCACGCCGGCGCTCGTCCCGCTCGGCTCTGAGGCGGGCAAGGCGGGCGGCGAGCTCCACTTTTTCGCGCGCCGCCGAAAGCTGTCCGTTCAATGTTTCTGTTTGGGCGGCCGCCCGTTTGGCGATTTGTTCCTTCAGTTCGGCAAACAAGGCGAGCGCCGAGTCACGGTAGCGTTTTTTCAGCGCCGCCGCCACCTCATCCGTATAATTTAATAGCGCGGCGCCGCTTGATTCCGCCCCTTGTTTAACGAGGCCGGCAAGCATCGTCTCATCCCACTCCGCCGTCCATTGCTGGCACTCGCTGAACCAATCGTCATCAGCATGCCATTCTTTCCCAAACTGAACAAGGAGCTGGCGGACGTGCCATTCGATCTGCGCCGCCGCTTGCGCTTTGACGCTTTCATAAAACGCCTCAAGCCGCCGCTTGCGCTCTTGCTCCGTTTTTGTCTTCGCGAACAACAAGCCCACTTTGAAATTCGGCTGCATCGCCTGCAAGTACGCCTCAGCCCGCTCCCTCGTCTCAAACGGCATCACGTACGCGTTTTGCAGCACGCGCTCAAGCTCCGAACGGAACGCCTCCTCCGCCCGCGACGGCGCTGTTTGCCAATCGGCAAGCTCCGCCTCAAGGCGATCGAGCTCCGCGATGGCCGCCGCCTCGTCATCGGCGCCGCCAAGCGCCTCGAGGCGCGTCTCAATCGTTTGCTCAAGCAGCTCGTGCCGCGCGCGGAGATGCTCAAGATGGCCGTCCGCGATCCGTTTTAACGCCGACTCGGCGCCGCGGACGAGCCATTCCTCCTTGTCGGCAAACAACCGGCGCAAACAAGCGACAAGCTCATGCCATTCGTTGTGCGGATGTGACGGGTCTTTCAGCGACAAGAAAAACAAACGGGCCGCCTCAACTCCCCAACGCCGGAACGCCTCGGCGGCCGAGGCGCGAAATTCAGCGAACGGCAGCTCGTCGTCGCGATGTTTATCGATTTGGTTGATGATCAAATAAACGGTCTTTCCTTCATCTGTTAATTGCTTCGTAAATTGGAAGTTTAATTCCGCCTGCACATGGTTATAATCCATGACGTAAAAGACGACATCCGCCAAATGAAGCGCTGACTCCGTCGCCAGCCGGTGGGCGTCATCGGTCGAATCGATGCCCGGCGTATCGAGGATCGCGACCCCCGGCGGGATGGCGTCCGTCGTTCGGCTGATTTCAATCCATTCGATCGTCTCCCCGTCCCGGCATTGGGCGCGAATCAAGTCCGGGTCGTACGGCGGTTCATACTCGACCGGCTCATCGCGGTGGAAAAAGACGCGCACATAGTCCGGACCGGCTTTCACTTTGACGAGATTGGCGCTCGTCGGAATCGGGCTGGACGGCAGCATCGGCTCGCCGAGCAACGCGTTGATCAAACTCGATTTGCCGGCGGAAAAATGACCGCAAAACGCGACAATGAGCTCACCGGATGCCGCTTTTTCGATGAGCTGCTTCACTTTGTCCGCATGCTCCTGGTCATCCGCGGACTGAAGCTGATCGTGCATGTCGATCATTTTCGAAAGCCACAGCCGCAATGACGGCCGCTCAATCGCAATATGCCCCATGACCAAAACCCCTTTGTCTCCCTCAATGTCATTTACATTCATTTTACTGCATTTCGCCCCGTTTCCCAATAGAAAAAAAGAAAAATCCTGCCGTAACCCGACAGGATGACATAGAGAAAGAGGCAACGCCCTGCCGCCGCCCGCAGGCGAACGGCGAACAGATGCCATTATAGACGGCTCAAGGGCTGTTTTTTATTTGTCCGCTGCTTTCAGCTTGCCGCATCTTGCGGATGGCAGCCTCCCCCCTTAACCGGGGCAAAAAACGCGGCCGCTCCCGAAACGCCTCCCGGTAGTCGGTGAGCGCCGCCAGCGCTCTTTCCTCAACCGCGATGCGAATCGACAGCAAAAATGCGTTCAAAAGCGAAAAGACAAGCGCGGTGATCGGCGCTTGAAACAAAAGCGGCAACAGCGCAATCTCTAAGGCGACAACCACATAGTTCGGGTGGCGAAGCCATCGGTACGGCCCTTTTTTCACTACTTGGCCGTTTGGTACGATCAAAATTTTCGTATTCCAAAAACGGCCGAGCGACCCAATTGTCCATACGCGCAGCCCTTGCACGACAAGAAAAAGCGGAAACAAAAGCGGCCAGCGGCGCGACGGGCGCGCGCCCTTTCGAAGCGCCTCAACAGCCAACGACAAAAAGAAACCGACATGCATCAATACGATCAACGGGTAATGGCGAGCGCCGAACTCCCGCGCCCCGAGCGCTTTCACATACTGTTCGTTCCGTTTTGCAAGCCGAAGCTCAATGACGCGCATGCCGGCAACCGCCAAAAACACGAACCAAAACCGCACGATCATCCCCCCCATTGAAGCAGCACCATTTCCGCACTAAAGCCCGGGCCGAGAGCGATAAGCAGGCCGTGCCCGGACGAAAGCGGCTGCCGCATCATCTGTTCGAGCACAAAATACACGGTGGCCGACGACATGTTGCCGTAGCGGGCGAGCACGTCTCTAGCGGCTTTTGTCTGTTCCGGACCGAATCCGAACGCCTCCTCGTACGCTTCAATGACTTTCCTCCCGCCCGGGTGGGCGATGAAATGATGAATATCCCCAAGCCCTAACCCATGTTCCTGCAAAAACGACTCGACTTGCGGGCGCAGCCAATAGCGAACGATCGCCGGAATGTCTTTTGAAAAGATGACAAACAAACCTTCGTCGCGAACATCCCAGCCCATCACGTCTTCCGAGCCGGGCATGAGCACCGAGCGGGCGGCGATGACACGCGGCGCGCCAGCTGTCGGCGCCGCTCCGTCGCCAGCCACAAGCAAGCACGCCACGCCGTCGGAAAAAAGCGACGTACCGATCACATTGCTTTTGGACCAATCATTGAGTTGAAACGTCAAACTGCAAAACTCAACGGCGATCACAAGCGCCTTGGCATTCGGAAACGCCCGGCAATAGTCGGCTGCCCGGGCGAGCCCAGCCGCCCCTCCCGCACAACCGAGCCCCCAAATCGGCACTCTTACGGCATGAGGGGAGAACGGCAATACGTTCATCAGCCGCGCCTCGATGCTCGGCGTCGACAGCCCTGTCGTTGAGATGTAAAACAGCGCATCGATCTCCTCATGCAAAACAGGGCCGGACGAAGCCTTGCGCAAACAGTCATTGACCGCCTCTCGGCTGTAGCGGACGGCACGGTCGATGTACACCCCATTTTTTTCACCGAAACCGCGCGGCGCGCTGTACCAGGCAAGCGGTTGGACAAACGTGCGCGTATGAATGCCGCTGTTGTCAAACGCCTGCAGCAGCCGCTCCGCACGCGCCATTCGACCGGCGAACAGCCCGGCGACATGCTGCTTCACCTCGTCTTGGGCGGCCGTATACGGCATCCTTGCTGTGCCGACAGATAAAAGAACCGGCATACAAACACCTCGGTCTGTTCCTCTTTATTCTATTAGGATGCGCAACAAGCCAAACTATATGCAATGGAAAATATGTTTGTACACCCGTTTTTTCAGGAACAGCGGATGGATCTCTATATAGATGCAATTTGAAGCTTTACCATTTGCAACTTTTACCCAGTATTTGATCGACTGTCGGGCGACCGAACAACGCCGCTTAAAGACCCATATATGGGTCTGTGAAGCAGGCGGTTGTTCGGTCCTCCGTCACGCCTTGGCGTGACAGAGAAGCCTGTGGCTTTCCTCCGACAGTCGAAAAGAGGCCAACCGCTTTTCCGTCAAGGATATGTTAAACTTCTTCGTTGCATCTATATTATATAAGTTGAAACTTTGTTTTACATCCAGTAGAACGCCCGCTGCATTCTATCAAAATGACTTGTTATGAAGAAAAACAGAATCGAACAATCGGAAAATCTTTATTGCAACTTATATAGTTTTCGCAGCCAAAAAAAGTTGCTGCAATCAAAAAACAGGCGCGGACAAAACCGGCCTGTTTTGGAGGGAACATGATCATCAGCGAGGATGTACAATAGGAGAGGTTCGTTATTTATCTCGCTTTTAGCGCGCGGATTTCACTTTCATGCTCGAGCAAGTGCAAAGCGAGGGATTGAAGTACGAGCTCTTGCCGCGCTTGTCCGGCAATGACTTCATTGACTTTTTGTTGCATTTCTGTGAGGGTTTGTTTCATCGCCGAAATTTCATGGAGCGTTTCTAACGTTTCCACGACAGCTTGCCGAATAAACGGCAATTCGGCAACGTCCTCTTTCGTCGCCATCGTTTGTTCCATGCGCCCAATCCGGCTGTCGAGCGCCGCAATGTCGTCTCTGTTGGCCGCCACGGTCTCTTCGAGCTGCCCGATGCGCCCATCCAGCGCTGCGACATCCTCTTTCGTTGCCATTGTCCGCTCGATGGTTCCGATGCGCCCATCCAGCACTGCGACATCCTCTTTCGTTGCCATCGTCCGCTCGATGGTCCCGATGCGCTCATCCAGCACTGCGACATCCTCTTTCGTTGCCATCGTCCGCTCGATGGTCCCGATGCGCCCATCCAGCGCTGCGACGTCTTCTCTCGTCGCTGCCACGGTCTGCTCAAGCCGCCCGATGCGATCATTCATCCGGACAACGTCTTCTCTCGTCGCTGCCACGGTCTCTTCGAGTTGCCCGACGCGTCCGTTTAACCGCGCAACATCCTCTTTCGTCGCGCTCACCGTTTGTTCAAGCCGATCGATGCGATCATTCATCCGGACAACATCCTGTTTGGTCGCCATCTGATTCCGTATTTGCCGCAGCTCATCGAAAAGGCGCTCCACCCATTCATCCATTGTTTCACCCCCTTTCCTATTCGCTTTCCATTATACCATCATCCCTCCACCAGTTTCTATCATTTTCTCTGTCAATCGACACGCCAATAAAAAAGCCACCCCCATTTCCCGAGCAGTGGCCGGAAAACGAAGATGGCTATAAAAGCGATCAACACCATTATGAAATTTTTTGTTCCTGCAGCGGCAGGGCAACTGATTTTCTCGCTTTGCCTAGATGGAAGACGGCGTTTAAGAGGATGGCGGTCATGCTGCCGGCGACGATGCCGCTGTCGGTTAAAATGCGCAAGCCGTCGGCAGCTCGGCAAACAAGTTCGGCACCGCCGTCACCCCAAGCCCCACGCCGACCGAGCAGGCGATGATCAGCAAGTTCTCTTGCACAGTTAGGTCAACTTGGCCTAACATTTTCACACCGTAGGCAATGACCATGCCGAACATCGCGAGCATCGCCCCGCCTAAAACCGGTGCTGGTATGATCGTCGCCACCGCGGCGATTTTCGGCACGAACCCAAGCAAGACGAGGAAGGCCGCCGCGGCGTAAATGACGCTGCGCGTTTTCACGCCCGACAATTGGACAAGACCGACGTTCTGCGAGTACGTCGTGTACGGAAATGCGTTCAACAGCCCGCCGATGATGATAGCCAATCCCTCGGCGCGGTAGCCGCCCGCCAAATCCTCATCCGTCAGCCGGCGGCGGCAAATGTCGGATAAAGCGAAGTAGACGCCGGTCGATTCAACAAGGCTGACGATCGCGACGAGCACCATTGTGAAAACAGCGGGGCCATGAAACGACGGAGCGCCGAAGTAAAACGGCTGCGGCCAATGAACCCACGATGCCTCAGCGACCGCTGTCCAGTCCACTTTCCCCATCATGGCCGCTGCCGCCGTGCCAGCTGCCATGCCGAGCAAAATGGCAATGGAGCGAATGAACCCTTTGAAGCAACGGTACAACACGATAATGAGTGCAAGCACGCCAAACGACAACGCCAAGTTAGCCGGATCACCAAAGTCCTTCGCCCCTTGTCCGCCGGCCATATTGTTCACCGCTGCCGGGATGAGCGTCAAGCCAATGACGGTCACAACCGAACCGGTGACAACTGGCGGAAACAACGTCCGCAGAGAGAAAATGACGTCTTCATCATTTTTTCACAAACGTCACCATTTGTTCACACTTCCAGCATCGTTTTTGTGAGAAAAGTCACTGTTGCCCCAGTTTTGTACAGTTATGATAGTGTCAAAGCAGGGAAATTGGCCGTTTGGCGCACCTGCTGAATGGCTGTTATGGGGGATGAATCCAACAAAGAGGAGGGATAAGGCATGGCAAAACTGATCACAGCGGCCCGGCAAACGAAACAGGAAAAAGAGCCGGCGCTCAAAGGCACGCTGGCCTCTGTGTTTCTGCTCGGCTTTTTCGTCATTTTTTCTTGGGTCAGCGTCTACTTTTTATTTTTGCACCGCCTGTAAGCGGCAAAGGAGGGAATCGGTATGCACATCCATAAGTATGAAAAAATTTGGCTTGCGTTCGGCATCGGCTGTTTGATCGTTTTTTTGGCGGTCGTCGGCGTAAGTGCATTCGCCGCCGGACAGCAGCCGCCGAGCTGCCTGACAACGATCGATCCAGAAAAAGTCGATTCGACCCCGCCGTTTGATCATCCGGGGCTCGTCAAAAAAGGAGACAAGGAATACGAGTTGAACATCGTCGTCGCCGCGTTTTCTTTTACACCGAATGCGATCGAAATTCCAAAAGGAGCGAAAGTGACGATCAACGTCACTTCGAAAGACGTCATCCACGGATTTGAAATCCCGGGAACGAACGTGAACATGATGGTCGAACCCGGTTATGTGAACAGCTTAACAACCACGTTTGACAAACCGGGCGAATATACGATTCTTTGCAACGAGTATTGCGGCGCCGGCCACCATATGATGACGGCGCGCATAAAGGTGGTGGAGTAACATGGCACAACCGTTGGAAAAAGTCGATCGCCGCGATGCGAAACTGGCGCTTGCCCATTTGTTCGTCGCCTTTACCGCCCTCGCGCTCGGGGGGTTCGCCGGCCTATTGCAAACATTAGTCCGTTCCGGCAAGTTTGAGCTCCCGGCTGGGATCAGCTATTACACGATTTTGACGACGCATGGCGTCTTGCTTGGACTCGTGCTGACGACGTTTTTCATTATCGGCTTTCAGTTCGCCGCGGTCAGCCGTACAACCGGGGCGCTCTCAGACGGTTCGCGCCGGACCGGTTGGATCGGTTTTTGGCTGATGACAATCGGAACAGCCATGAGTGCGTTTTTCATCTTAACCGGCAAGGCATCTGTCTTATATACGTTTTACGCGCCGCTGCAAGCGCACGCCGGCTTTTACATCGGCTTGGCGCTTGTCGTCGTCGGCAGCTGGGTGAGCGGCTTTGCGATGTTCGCTCATTATGCCCGCTGGCGGAAAACGCACCGCGGTCAAGTGAGCCCGCTGCTGGCGTTCATGTCAGTGACGAATATGGTGCTATGGCTCGTCTGTTCGCTTGGCGTCGCCGCCACCGTCGTCTTCCAGCTCATTCCGTGGTCGCTTGGGCTCACGGATCGGGTGAACGTGCTCTTGAGCCGGACGCTGTTTTGGTATTTTGGGCATCCGCTCGTCTACTTCTGGCTATTGCCGGCGTATATGGTTTGGTACGCCGTCATTCCGAAAGTGATCGGCGGCAAAATGTTCTCCGATTCACTCGCACGGCTGGCGTTTATCTTGTTTTTGCTGTTTTCGATTCCGGTCGGCTTCCATCACCAATTGCTTGAGCCGGGAATTTCGCCGTTTTGGAAATACGTGCAAGTCGTCTTGACGTTTATGGTCATCATTCCGTCGCTCATGACCGCGTTTGCCATGTTTGCGACGTTTGAATCGTACGGCCGCTCGCAGGGGGCAACCGGCCTGTTCGGCTGGTGGCGGAAATTGCCGTGGGGCGACGCCCGCTTTTTCGCGCCGTTTGTCGGGATGCTGTTTTTTATTCCGGCCGGCACCGGCGGGATTATTAACGCCTCGCACCAACTCAACCAAGTCGTCCATAATACGATTTGGGTGACCGGCCACTTCCATTTAACGGTGGCAACGACTGTCGTCCTAACATTTTTTGGTGCGTCATACTGGCTCATTCCGCATTTGACCGGCCGGGTGATGACGAAAGCGATGAACCGGCTCGCCATCATTCAAACGATCGTTTGGGCGGTTGGGATGACGTTCATGTCCGGCTCGATGCATTTTGCCGGTCTGCTCGGCGCACCGCGACGCTCGGCGTTCTCAACGTACAGCAATTCGCCGCAAGCGCTTGAATGGATTCCGTACCAAATCGCGCAAGCGGTCGGCGGCACCATCTTGTTCATCGGCATTATTTTGATTCTCGTCATCGTGATCAACTTGGCCTTTTTCGCCCCGAAAGGCGAAACGGAGTTTCCGGTCGCCGAGGCAGCTGCTCCGTATGAACGGGCTGCGCTGGCGCTTGAAAACTGGAAGCTTTGGATCGGCCTCGTCGTTGCGCTCATTTTGATCGCCTATACGGTGCCGATCATCGACATCATTCAAAACGCTCCGCCGGGGTCGAAAGGATACAAATTATGGTGAAACAAGAAGGTGTCCCCAAGCGATCGGGACACCTTCCTCTTTATGTGCATAAAACCGAGACACAATAGGACTTTGTCGACAGAAAAACTAAACGAACAGCGTAAGAACGATGTTTGCACTGACGCGCCTGTTTCTATAATCGATAAAGCGCCTTATATTTTTCTTCTAAATATTGAATAAGATAATCGGCTTTCAGCGTTTCGCCCGTCGCATCGCGCACAAGTTCGAGCGGCTTTTTCATTTTTCCAAACTGGTGGATATGAACGGTCAGCCATTCACGGATCGGTGCGATGTTCCCCTCTTCAAGCAGCCCAGCTACATCCAACTCTTTTTCCATCGCTTGCTTGAATTGCGCCGCATACATATAGCCGAGCGCATACGATGGGAAATAGCCGAAGCTGCCGCCGGACCAATGGACGTCCTGCAACACGCCGACCGCATCGTTGTGCGGGCGGATGCCAAGGTATTGTTCATATTTCTCATTCCATACATCCGGCAAGTCGATCGCTTCCAGCTCCCCAGCAAACAGCTGCTTTTCGATTTCATAGCGGATGATAATATGGAGCGGATACGTCAGTTCGTCCGCTTCAATACGAATGAGCGACGGCTTCGCTTCATTGATCGCCCGGTAAAACGCATCAAGCGAAACGTCGGCGAACTGCGTGGGCGCGTATTGCTGCAGGCGCGGGTAATGCCGCTTCCAAAACGCATAGTGGCGTCCGATCATATTTTCAAAAAAGAGCGACTGCGATTCATGAATGCCCATCGACGCTCCGCTTGCAAGCGGAGTGCCGACAAGCGCCTCGGAAATGTGTTGTTCATACAGCGCATGGCCGCATTCATGGATCGTGCCAAACACCGCGGTGCGGAAGTCGCGCTCGTCGTAGCGCGTCGTAATGCGCACATCGTTCGGGTTGAGCCCGATCGCAAATGGATGGACCGTCTCATCAAGTCTCCCCTTGCCAAAATCATAGCCGAGCTCTTTAAGCAACTCAAGCAGAAAAGCGCGCTGCTTTTCTTTTGGAAACGGCGCGAACAAAAAGGACGTGTCCGGCTTGTCGGACGCGGCGGAAATGGCGTGCACAAGCGGGACGATGCGTTCGCGCAGGCGGCTGAACAGTTCGTCAAGCAAATCGACGGTCATGCCCGGCTCGTATTGATCGAGCAGCGTATTGTACGGGTGTCCTTCATACCCCCAATAACGGATAAAGCGGCGCTGAAACTCGATGATTTGCTCCAAATACGGGCGAAACCGGGCGAAATCAGCAGCCGCTTTCGCTTCTTCCCAAACGCTTTCCGCTTTGGAACAAAGCACGACAAACTCTTTGTATTCATCCGCTGGAATTTTTTTATTGCGCTCGTATTCTTTTTTGCATTCATCAAGCGTTTTCTTTGTCACGTCATTCAGCTGCTCGTAGACAGCTTTGGGCGACAGCTTGGCGATAAAGGCTGCCATCTCCTCGGATGTCGACATGCGAAACACTTCTTCTGACAGCATGCCGATCACTTCTGATCGCTGCTCGACCCCTTTTTTCGGGGCGCCAGTCCGCAAATCCCAATACATGAGGCCAATCGCTTCGCGGTAGCCCGTCATTTTTTTCACGTATTGCAAAAACTGCGCTTCGATTGGTTTCACTATACTCAGTCCCCCTATGTATTTCATGGCCGTATCATCATTTCCATAACAAGGTGCCATTTTCCTGCTTGCCAGCGAGAAAATGCTATTTTTGTGGAAAATGAAAAAGGGAAGAATATCATTCTTCCCTCACCGCTGTCGGCAACACGTCTTTGATCGCCGCAATGACCCGTTCATCTTCCCTGTCGGTGACGAAAATGGAAACGATGCCGCGGTCATCGCGCGTGCGGATGAGCCGTCCGACTCCTTGGCGAAGGCGAAGAAGCATATACGGCACATCGACGTCCCAAAACGGGTTGCTATACGCTTTTCGCTTCGCCTGAAACACCGGATCATTCGGCGGATACGGCAGCGACCAAATCATGACGTTCGAAAGCGACGGCCCCGGGATGTCAAGTCCTTCCCATAAATGTTCGGAACAAAGCACCGTTTCCTCGTTACGCTGAAACTCGGCGACCAAATCGCTGATTTCACGGTCGCCTTCAAACAAAAACGAAAATGGTTCGCCGGCTGCCGCCTCTTTAAACTGAAGAAGCTCCTCGCGCGTCGGGAACAAGATGAGCGCCCGGCCTCCGGTTTCGCGCAATTTTTCAAGCGCATATGCGTATTTTTTGGCAAACAGCGTCTCATCCGTGCGGAACGTCGGCATAAAAATCGTCATCTGTTCGTCGTAATCAAACGGCGACGGCACGCTGAACGATAAATAGTCATCAATGCCTAAGCTTTGGGCGATATAGGCAAACGATTTTCCGCTCGATAGCGTCGCTGACGAAAAGATAAACGGCATTCGTTTGCTGAACACTTTTTCGCGCAACACTTCTTGAACGGTGCGCGGCATGACGACAAACGTCGCCTCTTGACGCGACGACTCAAGCCACGTAATGGCGTCGGCGTTTTTCAAAAACAAATCGAGTGAATACTGGATTTGGTCCAAATATTCATCCACAATGTTCAGCTGGTAATGATCGATCGTATACGTCTCGCTTTCAAACACTAGCTCGTTGCCGATTTCGACCATTTGGCCGCGGAGCCGCTTCGCCCATTGTTCAAGACGCGGCGACGGCAAAATTTCTTTCCGGTTCGAACCCGGAACGTCTTTCGCGCACGCTTTCAGCTCATCAAAAAAGCGCGTGCTCGTCTCCAGCGTCTCCTCAATTAAATAGGCGAGCTCTTCACGGATGTCGTTTTCAAGAAGCCGTGTCAGCAACGTCTCAAGCGTCGTCTCTTTCATTCGATATGTCAACGCCTTTTGCGCAGCGAACTCCAATAAATGCCCTTCGTCAAACACGACACAGCTCGCTTCCGGCAACAGCGGCAGCTGTCCTTCCCGCTTGCGCGCTTCATACGTCCAAACATGTTCCATATAAAAATCGTGCGAGCAGACGATCAAATCCGCCGCCTTCCGGTAATAGTCGCGCCAAAGCGTCTGTCCGCAGCGATGCCGCTTTTCGCACGTGAAACAGTCTTGAAACGGATCCCAGGCGATTTTTTTCCACTGCTCATCGGTCAGATGGGCGTATTCTTTTCGGTCGCCGTAGCGGTAGAACGACTGCAGCGGTTTGTTGTCATGGACGAAGGCCGGAAGTTCATCGTAAATTTGCTCATACAGCTCGATGTCGTCATCGTCATACGTCGTCACTTCTTCCAGTTTATTTAAACATAAATATTGATCCGGCGATTTCGCCAGCCGGACGTCGATTTCCAGCCCGAGCACGTTGGATAGCTTCGCAATATCGCCTTCCTTTTTGACGAGCTGCTCAATGAGCGTCTCATCGGCGCAGGCGATAATGGCCGGCTTGCCGGTATAGCGGGCGTAGCAGACTGCATACAGCAAATACACGATCGTTTTCCCTGTGCCAACTCCCGCTTCGGCGAAGATCACCTTTTTTTCGCGAAACGCCCGCTCGAGCTGAAACGCCATATAAATTTGCTCGTCGCGCAGCTCAAAGCCGGCTTCCGGCAAAATGTCATAAAAAACATCGCCGATCCACTGGCTCAACTTATCAAAAAAGTTTTCATTTTTTTCTACAACAAACGGATAACGCTCATGGCCCATCGTCGCCACCCCTCCAATTGGCATAAACTCCCCCGGCATATCATGCATAAGCGCGCAACAAGTTTGTTGCGCGCCCGATCCCTAGTAACAAAACAATATTATGATCGATGGCCGCCGAGAAGTCAACTTCGAGCTTCGCGCGGCGGCCGCGGCCCCCAGTACTGGTAGTAATGCGTTTCAATAAAGCCGTTAAACAGTTTGCGCCGCTTCGTCGCCGGGCGGCCGTAATGCGTTTCAAAACCGCGGTGGGCGGTTAAAATGTACACCGACCACGTATCCAAGGCGGCGAAGGCGCGGCCGATGGCGCGATAGAGCGCTTCGACCTCCCGTTGTTCGCCAAGCCGTTCGCCGTATGGCGGGTTGCCGACGATCACCCCGTATTGTGCATCGGTCCGAAACTGCTCGGCGCGGCCCTCCCGAAAAGAAATGAGATCGGAAAGCCCCGCTTCGGCTGCATTCATCTTGGCGATCTCGACCATGTGCGGGTCAAGGTCAATCCCGCAAATATCAAGCGGTTGGTCGTAACGCGCCATCTGTTCCGCCTCTTGGCGCGCCTCTTCCCATACCGATTCCCCGATCCACGGCCATTGCTCCGAGACGAAATCCCGGTTAAACCCTGGGGCGATGTTTTGGCCGATCAGCGCCGCCTCAATGGCAATCGTGCCCGACCCGCAAAACGGATCGACGAACGGGCGCTCGGGCGTCCAATTGGTGAGCAACACTAAGGCGGCCGCGAGCGTCTCTCTTAGCGGCGCCTCCCCTTGGCGAGCACGGTAGCCGCGTTTATGCAGCCCGGCGCCGCTTGTATCGATCGTCAACGTAGCGATATCTTTGTGAAGCGCCACCTCGATCCGATACAACGGCCCGGTTTCCGGGAACCACGACAAATGATAGCGCGCTTTTAAGCTTTCGACGACTGCCTTTTTCACAATGGCTTGGCAGTCGGAAACGCTGAACAGCGTTGATTTGACCGACTTCCCGATCACCGGAAACTCGGCATCTTTCGGCAAGTAATCGGCCCATGGCAACGCCTTCGTTTGTTCAAACAACTCCTCAAACGTCGTCGCTCGAAACTCACCGACTTTCAGCTTCACGCGGTCAGCGGTGCGCAGCCAAAGGTTGGCCCGGCAAATGGCGAGCGCATCGCCTTCAAACGTCACTTTGCCGTTCTCCACTTGGCACTCATAGCCAAGCCGGCGCACTTCTTCCGCGACGACTGATTCGAGCCCCATCGCGGCCGTGGCAATCAGCGAAAACGAAGTCATCCTGTTCCCCCTATCTGATAGATGTATGTATCCTCATTCATGGCCTATACTTCCATTATAGTCATATGGAAGGAAAACACACAAAAGAGAAAGCCCTCCTTCCTGCAGGAGGGCTTTCCCACGATTCCAATCACCGCGTTAATCATGTTCTGTAAGCCATGTTCTGTACCTTCGTACTGCAAGCGGCTTTCGCCTCGTACTCCGGCGGTAATCATCTATCTACAGGCAGCGTACGCCGCCTGTCCTTCCCTCCGTTCATTTCCTTCGGGAAGGTGCCCCTACCATCATTTGGGTTTCTCGCTCGTGGGGTTTACCGCGTTCCACCTCTAAGGTTTCCCTTAGAGCTGCGTCACTGTGGCACTTTCAGGGTAATCGAACCATATCCGCATGCGGACGTAGGTTCTTTCCCCGCCGTCAGCCCAGCCGAAGCCAGACTGCCCTAGCTTATGGATTCGCTAGGCACGAACACTACGGGCATCTCAGCACCGTGCGAGCATGGACTTTCCTCTACGGCCGAAACCGGCCGCAGCGATTACCCGAACATGATTAACGCTGCGAGCATCTTACAGTATAGCTGATCTTGGTGTGAGAATCAAGAAGAAAAAATTAGAAATCCCTGCATCAACTTCGCCCTGCCGGCTGGTTATTCATACAGTTTCCGGCCAAACACATGCTTTTCTAAGTTGGAAAGGCGCTGCAAAATGTCGTAGTTCGTCGTTCCCGCCGACATCGCCGGCCGTTTTTGAAGCTCCTCGACTTGCCGCTTCAGCCGGGCGTTTTCCTGGCGCAACTCGTCAATTTCTTGCTGAAATGCTTCATAATCTTTAATAATGAGATCCAAAAATTGATCCACTTCGTCTTGGTTGTACCCCCGTATGCTTACCTTAAATTCCTTTTCTAAAATGTCTTTCGGCGTCAGTTTCACTTGATGGGCTGACATGGCTTTTCACCTCAATCCGCATTCAACGATCATCTTCTCTTTATTTTTTCAGAAATTCAGCCGGTTGTCAATTGACGGTTGGCTTGCCGCATCGATCGGGAAGCCGCATGGCGCCCACGCAGACTTCCCGGCGGCGCCGAAACGCCGTCCTCCCGCCCAAACGCCGCCGGCTGCCGGCGTTTTCCATCCGTAAAAAAACAGAAGCCGACAAAGCGGCTTCTGTTTTTGGCCCTTACTATCGCAGCGGAAACGGCGGAAATGGCATCGGTCCCGGACCCGGGCAGTACAGATGGCGATTGGCAGCCTGAGCCACCGCCGATTCCGTATGCGGGAAATAATGTTGATGTTCATACAGGTGATGATAAACATGCATCGTATGCGATGGATGGATATGCGGCACAATCGTTGCTTCGAAATGATGCAAAACGTTGCAACGAGGCGGATGAACGATCGGCGCCGTTACATTCGGCAGGCAATGCATCATATTCCTCTCCTTTCATCAATTTAGGCTGTTGCTTGACAATACTAGCCTATGATGAACGGAGTGGACTCGTACTAGTATAAACACCCATTTTGAAGAGCCATTCGCGCCAACAATCTACCGGCTCTCTCGCCCCCGGTGCTTCGGACGTTTTGGCATCGTCATTCGTCTTTTTGAATCCGTTATGCGGCGCCGGCCTCTCTGACGTTCATTAATAGATATAATTGAACACGACAAACGTCAAACCGACGACAATAAAAAAGAGATACAAAATTTTTTTGTACATGCTCCGCATCGTCTTCTTCTCCCTGCCATCGTTTTCGTTCATTCCGATGCCATTGTACACGTTTTTTCTTTTTTCTACAAGATTCACAACAAAAAGACGAAACATTTTCGTTTTCTGTCATATTTTGCGCTTGCCAGGGAAATGGACGAGTTCTCACCCGTTTTTCTTGCGTTCAAGCCGCGCGAGCCGCCTGCGCCATTCCGCTTCTTCTTTCTCGCTATGTTGTCGGCTCATCCTAGCGAGCGACCGCCACGCTTCATATGCCATAACGGCATAACGGTGCGCTTCGGCCGCATCCCGGAAATAATGTTCATACACCTTCGCCAGTTCAAGCCCGGCCTTCGCCTTCCAATAGCCATTTCCGTGGATCAACAAGTCGCGCCAAAGGAGAGCAGCCTCTTCATATCGTTTTTCTTTTCGGTATAAAAGCGAAAGCTGCCATTTCGCCGCCTGCGCTTCCTTCGCCCCTTTGCCGCTCGCCTCCTCGTACACCCCCCTTGCCGCCGCTGTTTCCCCGACCGCTTCGAACCAACGGGCGGCGGCCAACTGCTCCTTGGGGTCAGCGAGCCGGTCCGCTTCAAGCAGCTGAACGGATAGGTGAATGTAGAGAGCAATGAGCGACAACACGTCGCGCTCGTTATGGCGCAATACTGGCATGAGCCGGTCTGGATGGGGCGTTTGCAAAAACTCCTTGTACATCATCGGCGCCAAAAAGCCCGGCACATCATCGCCCCGCTCGACATGAAGAATGTGCCGCTCCACTTCCGAAAGGCGCAGCGAATCCAATTTGTCTTTCCATAAGCGGCGGGCGGCGTGATACAAATCAAAATGACCGAACGCTGGCAATTTTGGCACCATGTTGCGGACAAGCGCATGGCGCGTTTTCAGGCGCGGCCAGTCGAACGCTTTTCCATTATAGGTAACAAGCGTCGTATAATCGACGTCAGACAAAAAACTTTGATAGAGCGCCACTTCCGCCCCTGGGTATGGCAGAAGATGCTGGCGGATGGTGACGAAATCGCCAAGAATGCGGGCGTGGCCAAGCAAGAACATGATGTTTCCCGCCCCGCTTGAAAGTCCCATCGTCTCCGTGTCAAAAAAGAATAAGTCGCGAACGGCAAAGCCGCGGCAGGAGAGCGGATGGGAAAACGGCGCTTCCTGCCATCTTTCGTGCACTTCATACAGCGCTCCGAGCCGATAGCGACCGTGCTGATAGTCAAGCGGATACACCGTTTCCCGAATGAGGCAGTAATCGCCGGCAAACCAATACGGCTTGGCGCCGTACTCCCGCCAAACGTCGGCATACGGCACGTCCGTCACAGGTCGTCCGTCCGGTTTCTCTTCTTCTTTTTCTTCATCGTTCTCCTTTTTATGCCGGGCGGCAAGCAATTCTTTCCATTGCGCCAACTTCGGCTTCATTCCGTTCACCCCCTCCTTGCTTGACGTCGGCTTGCTTCTATAAGTTGATTCTCCCACACTCGGCAAAAACACGCATGACGACGCTTAAACGGACGGACCGGCCCAAACGGCAAGTTGTTCGTCCAAAAACTGGACAAGTTCGCGCTTCAACGACGGTCCGTCAGCGCTTGAAATGCCGATGCACGATGGGCAGCCGTCCGCACACGGGCAACGTTCGACCCATTCTTTCACATGTTTCATGATCTCTTCATACCGTTCAAACACCGCCTCCGACAGGCCGACTCCGCCTGGATAGCGATCATAAAGGAAAATCGTCGGCCGTCCGGAATGCGGCGCCTTAAGCTGCGGCACGACGTGAAGATCGGAGCGGTCGCACATGACAAACACCGGCACGAGATGACCAAGCACATTGGCGATGCCGACAAGGAGTTGTTCAAACAGCGCCGGGGAAAACCGTGACGGCACCGCCTCCCACTCGATCCACGCCGCCGATGTATGCAGCGTTTCCTCGGGAAGCCGGATCGGCCCTGATCCGATGTTTTCAAACGTCGACAGCTTCAGCTTTTTAAAAATCGTCGCCATCGCTCGGACCGATACATCACCGTAACGCACCGCCATTTGTCCGCGCGTTTCGCTCCGGTCTTCCGACAGCACATCAAGCCGGACAGCCAAATTGGCGTCCGTAAAATATTCCACATCCACTTGGCGGACGTACGCCTTTTTCTCCTCCCAGTCGAGCTTTTCGACTTGGTATTGTGCTCCTTCGTGCAAATAAATCGCTTCATCATGAAGCAGCGTCATCGCGCTGAAGCGGTCCATTTCGCCAATGACGCGATGGCGGGCGGTGTCAGAAATATCGATGATGACGACGTTTTCCTGAGCTGCGGAGCGCAAACTGATATCATGCGCCGGAAACGCGTCGCTCATCCAATGCCAGCGCCCAGCGCGTTCGTTTAGCACCCCTTGCTCGGCCAAAAAGTCGAGCACCTCTTCGACCTCGACGCCGCCGAACGTCTCGCCGCGCCGGAACGGAAGCTCATAGGCGGCGCATTTGATATGATCGACCAAAATGAGCAGATTGTCCGGGTTGATGCGCGCCGCCTCCGGCGAGCGGGCGAAAAAGTATTCTGGATGGGAGATGATGTACTGATCGAGGGGGCTTGCGCTTGCGATCATCACAACGAGCGAATCGCCCTGGCGCCGGCCGGCGCGCCCGGCTTGCTGCCACGTGCTGGCGATCGTTCCCGGATACCCTGTTAAGATGCACGCTTGCAATTGGCCGATATCAACACCGAGCTCGAGCGCATTCGTGCTCACCACACCGATAATCTCCCCGCTGCGCAACCCTTTTTCAATGGCGCGCCGCTCGTTCGGCAAGTAGCCGCCGCGGTAGCCGCGGATCGTCGTATCGCCGATTCGTTCGTTCACCACCGCCTGCAAATGGCTTAAAATCAACTCGACACGGACGCGGCTGCGGGCGAAAACGATCGTCGGAATGCGGTTGACAAGCAGCTGTCTTGCGAGCTCAACGGCCGTTTTTGTCGCGCTTTGGCGGATGTTCATCGTCCGCTCGACAACCGGCGGATTGTAAAACACGAAATATTTCCGCCCGCGCGGCGCCCCATTGTTGTCAATAAGCGTCACCGGTTCGCCGATCAGCCGCTCCGCCAACTCTTTCGGATTGGCGATCGTCGCCGACGTGCAAATAAACGTTGGTCGACTCCCGTAAAAGGCGCAAATGCGCTTTAAGCGGCGGATGACGTTCGCCACATGGCTGCCGAATACGCCGCGGTATGTATGCAGTTCATCGATGACGACGTAGCGCAGCTGTTCAAAAAGAGAAATCCATTTCGTATGGTGCGGCAAAATGGCCGTATGGAGCATATCTGGGTTGGTGATGACAATATGGCCCGCTTGACGGATTTTTTGCCGCAGCGCCGGCGCCGTGTCGCCGTCGTATGTATGGCTGTAAATCGACACCCCCATCTCGGCGATGATCTCGTTTAGTTCATTTCTTTGATCTTGAGCGAGCGCCTTCGTTGGAAAGATATACAGGGCGCGGCTCGATGGCTCTTTGGCAATGGCATCGAGCACCGGCAAATTGTAGCAAAGCGTTTTCCCTGAAGCGGTCGGCGTCACGGCGACAATGTTCCGCCCGCTTTGGACCGCGTCATAAGCGGCCGCCTGGTGCGTATACAACGAAGCGATGCCGCGCGCTTTGAGCGCCGCGCCAAGCCGCGGATCGAGTTCGTCTGGAAACGGAACGAAATTCGCTTCTTTCGGTTCGATTTCATGCCAATACACGACATTCGGATCTTGGCGAAGCTGTTCGATCCATTCCGAAAGCGTCTGTTTTCTCACGTCGCATATCACCTCGTTTCTATTTTACATGCATTCCGTTTGTTTGCACTACAAAAAACGCCCACCCAGAGGCAGTCCTGTCTCGTTTCAAACTGGCAGACAACCGATATATCGGAGCCGGCCGAACGACAGAACGTTCGATTGTATCTGAACAGTTTTGGAAAAAGGATGCCTTCCTCTCATCTTCCCCGCCAAGGCGGCATCCACAGGGTCATTCTTCTTGGCACAAAAAAACGTCCAGCCGCTACAGCTGGACGGAATGGGCTCCACGATAGCCGAGCCTTGCCGACAGTTCTTTGCCGATCTGCCGCATGCGCACAGTGAGCGATGTGATGCGGTCGTCCGTCATGCGGATCGTCGGGCCGGAAACGCTGATCGCCGCGACGACGCCGCCAGTATAGTCAAAAATCGGAACGGCAACACATCGGATACCGTACTCGTTTTCTTCCAAGTCAAGCGCATACCCGTTTTGCCGGACGGTCTCAAGTTCGCGGAAAAATGCCTCGCGGTCGGTGATTGTCCAATCGGTATGCTTCGGCAGTCCTTTCCGATCGATGATCTCTGCAGCCACCGCGGGCGGCAAATGGGCTAAAATGGCCTTGCCGACCGCCGTACAATGCATCGGAGCCCGCTTGCCGACTTTGGAGTGCATGCGCAGCGTCTCCGTTCCTTCCAATTTTTCAATATAAATGACTTCCCCTTGATCATAGACGACGAGGTGGATGACCTCGTTCGTTTCTTTTTCGAGCACGCGCAAATATGGCTTCGCCTCTTGGCGCAAATCGATCGAATCAAGCAGCCTTGAGCTGAGCTCTAAAAACTTGTAGCCGAGCTTATACCGCTCCGTTTCCGGATGTTGTTCGATATAGCCGTATTGGGCAAGCGTCGTTAAAATGCGGTACACCGAACTTTTGTTGATGTCCATTTGTTTCGCGATTTCCGTCACGCCCAGCCCGTCCTTTTTCGTGCTGACGATTTCGATAATTTGCAGCGCCCGGCGGACCGATTTGACCGTGTTTTCTCGTTCCATCGCATTCACCTCGATTTGTTCTCTCCGCTCGCCATTATACACGAACAGCCGGGCTTTTGCAGGCGGGAGAGCAGCGCAGGCGCGCATGGCAGCGAGCGCCGCCTTAACGGACGGAACGTATTCACCGTCAGGACGCGCCTGATGCCTTGTTTGGCCCAGAGATGCCGCAGGTTCGTTATGAACGTCGGATGGAAACGGCTGGCGCTTTGGCGGCGACGAACGTATTGCGGAGCGTGCCGATGCCGTCCACATCGCATTCAATGACCGTCCCCGGGCCGACAAGCTCGGCGCCGACCGGGCTTCCCGTCAAAATGACGTCGCCCGGTTGCAGCGTCATGACATGAGACAAATACGAAATCATTTTGCTGATGGAAATGATCATCAGCTTGGTCGAGCTGTTCTGCTTTTCTTCACCATTGACCCGCGCTTTCACCGATACAGCCCGAGGATCGAGCTCTGTTTCAATGACCGGGCCGAGCGGTGTAAACGTATCGAACGATTTTCCGATCGTCCAATGGCCGTCCGGGTGGAAAAACTGCGGCGCGGTGACATCGTTGGCGACCGTATAGCCGAAAATATACGACCACACGTCTTCTTCGCTCACCTGTTTTGCCTCTTTGCCGATCACAACCGCCAGCTCGGATTCAAATTTCACTTCACCAACCCCGCTCGGAATGACCACCTCCGCTTCCGGCCCGACGACCGACGAGGATGGTTTAAAGAAAAAGACAGGAATATCTGGCAGTTCCACCGGCAGCTGTTCACTGGAGGCCACATAGTTGGCGCCAATGCCGATCACATGGCGCGGCGCAAGCGGCGCCACGAGCGAAACGCGATCATAGCGAAATACGTTTCCCGTATAATCCCAAGCGGTGAACATATTTCCTTCGATTTCGCGGATCACTTCACCGTTCACCACACCGGCGCGAATCGCGCCATCAGCGAAAAAACGGGCAAATTTCATCGATGGCTACCCCTCTCTGACACGATTTTGTTCCTCAACTTTTTCCTTGACTCGAGCCACCCCGGTCTCCATGGCGGCACGGGCGACGGCGGAAGCGACGGCCTCGACGACGCGCCGGTCAAACGGGTTCGGGATGACATACTCTTCCGTCAGCTCTTCCGGCTGGATGAGCCCGGCGATGGCTTCGGCAGCGGCAATTTTCATCGCCTCATTAATTTGCGTCGCCCGCACATCGAGCGCGCCGCGGAAAATGCCAGGGAATGCCAACACGTTGTTCACTTGGTTCGGCAAATCCGACCGGCCGGTCGCGACCACGGCGGCGCCGGCGGCTTTTGCCTCATCCGGCATGATCTCAGGCACCGGATTGGCCAAGGCGAATACGACCGCCCCGCGGTTCATCGTCCGAACCATCGCCGGCGTCAACGCCCCAGCAACCGAGACACCGATAAACACATCCGCGCCTTGAATGACGTCCGCAAGCGTCCCGGAGATACGGCGGTGATTCGTTTGCCGGGCGATTTCTTCCTTGATAGCGTTCATCCCATGCGAGCGCCCTTCATAAATCGCTCCTTTTGTGTCGCAAACGATCAGTTCGCCGACTCCGATCGACAGCAGCAATTTGGCGATCGCCACCCCGGCAGCGCCGGCGCCGTTGATGACAACCCGGCAATCGGCAAGCTGTTTGCCAACCACTTTCAAGGCGTTCGTCAGCCCAGCGGCCACGACAATCGCCGTGCCATGCTGATCATCATGAAACACCGGGATCGCCATCTCTTGGCGAAGACGCTCTTCAATGACAAAGCAGGCGGGGGCGGCGATATCTTCCAAATTGATGCCCCCAAACGCCGGTTCCAGCAACTTGACCGTTTGAATGATTTGTTCCGGATCTTCAGTATCGAGGCAAAGCGGCACGGCATCGATCCCGGCGAACGCTTTGAACAAGGCGGCTTTCCCTTCCATGACCGGAAGCGCCGCCCGCGCGCCAATGTTGCCAAGCCCAAGCACCGCCGTGCCATTCGAGACGACGGCGACAAAATTTCCCTTCACTGTATAGTTGTACATTTCGTCTTGGTCGACGTAAATTTCTTTGCACGGTTCAGCCACTCCCGGCGAATAAATGAGACTTAAATCATTGGCATTCACGACCGGCACTTTCACTTCAACTGACAGCTTTCCTCTTGCCTGCCGATGGACAAGCAACGCTCGTTCTCGCAAATGTTCCATCACTGATCCCTAGCTACTAGCCTTCCCCATCCCCTTGTACCGCCTTTTGTGCTGCTTTGCGTTTGACAACCGGCCAATAGTAACTAGGAGCTGCCTCCTTTCTCCATTTATTTTCTTAATTTTCTGATCATAATAGATAGGAAGGAACAAGGTCATCCATCCCTTGTTCCTTATACAACTTTTGGCGTTTATTGCTGAATGGCGGCAAATTTCGCTTTTGCTTCTTGACGGCGGCGGTGCAAAATCGGCTCGGTATAGCCGTTTGGCTGTTCATAGCCGCGGAAAATGAGATCGCACGCCGCTTGGAACGCCACCGAATCATCGTAATTCGGCGCCATCGGACGATAGTTCGGATCGCCGGCGTTTTGTTCGTCGACGACTTTCGCCATCCGCTTGAGCGTCTCAAGCACTTGCTCTTTCGTGCAAATGCCATGATGGAGCCAGTTGGCGAGAATTTGGCTCGAGATGCGAAGCGTCGCCCGGTCTTCCATCAGTCCGACGTTGTGAATGTCCGGCACTTTCGAGCAGCCGATCCCTTGGTCGATCCAGCGGACGACATAGCCTAAAATGCTTTGGCAGTTGTTGTCGAGCTCTTCTTGAATCTCTTCCGCTGTCCATTGCGGATGGTCAACGACCGGGATTTGCAACATGTCGTCGCGATAATCGTTCCGATCGTTCGCCAGTTCGCTTTGCACAGCGGAGACGTTCACTTGATGGTAATGAAGCGCATGGAGCGTGGCCGCTGTCGGCGACGGCACCCATGCCGTATTGGCGCCTGCTTCGAGCTGCGCTCCTTTTTGCTTCAGCATTTCTGCCATCAAATCCGGCATCGCCCACATTCCTTTGCCGATTTGCGCCCGGCCGCGGAAGCCGGCGGCAAGCCCAACGGCGACGTTCGATTTTTCATACGCCTGCAGCCAAGTCGATGATTTCATCTCGTTTTTGCGCAGCATCGGCCCCGCTTCCATCGACGTATGAATTTCGTCTCCGGTCCGGTCGAGGAAGCCGGTGTTGATAAAAATGATGCGGTCGCGCACTTGGTAGATGCAGTTTTTCAAGTTGAGCGACGTGCGGCGCTCCTCGTCCATCACGCCGATTTTAATCGTATTCCGCTCAAGGCCGAGCATATCTTCGACACGGTCAAACAGCTCGTTGGCAAACGCCACTTCCGCCGATCCGTGCATTTTCGGCTTGACGATGTAGATGGAACCTTTGCGCGAATTCAAGTAGCGTGTATTGCCGATGAGCGAATGTTTCATAATCAAGCTTGTAATGACGGCGTCCATGATCCCTTCATGCACTTCCTCGCCATTCGCATGCAAGATCGCGTTGTTCGTCATTAAGTGCCCGACGTTGCGCACGAACATGAGCGAACGGCCCGGCAGCACGAGCTCCCCGCCATCCGGCGTTTTGTATACGCGATCCGGGTTCAGGGAGCGCGTCATGATTTTGCCGTTTTTCTCAAATGTCGCTGTCAAATCGCCTTTAACGAGACCAAACAAGTTGCGGTAAACGAGCACTTTGTCTTCGGCGTCAACGGCCGCCACCGAATCTTCACCGTCCATGATCGTTGTCACGGCCGCTTCTAGGACAATGTCTTTGACCCCGGCTTGATCCGTTTTTCCGACCGCATGCTCGCGGTCGATTTGAATTTCAATGTGAAGGCCATTGTTCTTCAGCAACACCGCTGTCGGATGTTGCGGGTCGCCTTGGAAGCCGACGAATTTTTCCGGCTCTTTCAGCCCCGTCGTCGCCCCGCCTTCTGTCGTCACGACAAGCTGGCCATCAACAATGGCGTACTGGACAGCGTCTTTATGGGAATATTGCGCCAGCGGCACCGCTTCATCTAAAAACTGCCGCCCGTAGGCGATGACTTTCGCCCCGCGCACCGGGTTGTACGACGAACCGCGCTCGGCGCCGTCTTCTTCGCTGATGGCATCGGTGCCGTACAGCGCGTCGTACAGGCTGCCCCAACGGGCGTTGGCAGCGTTTAATGCATAGCGGGCGTTCGTCAACGGAACGACGAGCTGCGGCCCGGCTTGCACGGCAATTTCATCATCGACATTGTCGGTCGTAATCTCAAAGTCCTCGACTTCCGGCTCCAAATAGCCGATGTCTGTCAAAAATGCTTTATATTCGTTAAAATCAAAGCGGCCGCGATGCGCTTTATGCCACTCATTCAATTTTTCTTGAATTTCGTCGCGGCGGGCGAGCAATTCTTTGTTGCGCGGCGTCAAGTCGGAAATGAGCGCGCCGAAATCGCTCCAAAACTTGTCTTGATCCAACCCGCTGTTCGGCAGAAGCTCCTCGTTGACAAAGTCGTACAACACTTTGGCGACTTGGATGTTCCCTTTTTGTACGTATTCGCCCATTATTCTCTTCCCCTCTCTTGTTTCTTATTACGAAACATCGTTTCTCAATTTCTCTAAAAAGATGATACCATGAAACGAAATGACTGGCAATCGTTTTCAAAAAATTTTCATTTCACTGTCGACGGCGTCTTTGTCTCTACACAACGCCCCGGCGTCGGGAACAGCTTGCCGGCGTTGAGCAAGTTTTTCGGGTTAAACACGTCGCGGATTGCCGTTTGCGCCAAAATTTCCTCATCAGTGAAAATGAAGCGCATCTCTTCTTTTTTCTCAATGCCAACGCCATGTTCCCCTGTAATTGATCCGCCGACCGCCGCGCACGCCTTGAGGCATTCGCTTCCGGCGGCAAGCGCCCGCTCCGTCTCCCCAGGCTTGCTCGCATCAAACAGCACAAGCGGGTGCAAATTGCCGTCGCCGGCGTGGAAAATGTTTGCGATTCTCAGTCCATACTTGCGGCTGATATCGGCGATTTCCCGCAGCACTTCCGGCAGACGGCTGCGCGGAATGACGCCATCTTGCACTAAATAGTCAGGCGAAATCGCCCCCATGGCGCCAAAGCCGGTTTTCCGGTTCGCCCACCAGCGGGCCCGTTCTTCCTCTGACTGGGCGACTTTCACTTCGCGCACATGATGGCGGCGGCAAATCGTTAAAATATCGTTGATTTGTTCGTCGATCCCGGCGGAAATGCCATCCACTTCAATGAGCAACAGCGCGGCGATGTCTTTCGGATGCCCGACCGGAAACGCGGCCGCTTCGACCGCCTCGATGGCCGTTTGGTCCATCATCTCGAGCGCCGCCGGCACGATTCCAGCGGAAATGATGTCAGAAACGGTCTGGCTCGCATCTTCCACTTCGTCAAAATAGGCGAGCACCGTCTGTTTGGCCTCGGGATTTTTCAACAAACGGACGGTGATTTTTGTCACGATGCCAAGCGTCCCTTCCGACCCGGTCAGCAGCCCGAGCAAATCGTAGCCTGGCGGATCGGGAACGCCGTTTCCGCCGATTTCAATCACTTCGCCGTTCGGCAAGACGACTTCAAGCCCTAAAATATGGTTCGTCGTCACTCCGTATTTTAAGCAGTGGGCGCCGCCAGCGTTTTCAGCGACGTTGCCGCCGATCGTGCAGCAATATTGGCTTGACGGGTCGGGCGCATAGTAATAGCCGCGGTGGGCGACCGAGTTCGTCAACTTCAAGTTGACAAACCCCGGCTCGACGACGGCGCGCCGGTTTTCGAGATCGACGTGCAACAGCCGCTTCATCCGCGTTAGGCTGATGACGACTTCGCCGTTTAGCGGAATCGCCCCGCCGCTTAACCCCGTGCCGGCGCCGCGGGCGAGAAACGGAAGATCATGCTCATGGCAGTATTTGACGACCGCCGCCACTTGCTCCGTGCTGTTTGGAAATACAACCGCCCTTGGCAAATGGCGGTGGACGGTGAAGCCGTCGCAGTCATACGCCATTAAATCTTCTTTCCGGTATAAAATCGCCTGTTCCCCAACGATGCGGGCGAGCGCTTGGATGTGCGGGTCGTTCGTTGCAATCGGCCGTTTTCTCATATGCGCACGTCCTTCCCTTCTTCTTTTTGGTACGCCCAATCGAGCAGCTGCACCGTATGGACGATTTTTTGGTTTCGTCCATGTTTCATGACGCCAAGCGCCATTTGCAGCATGCAACCTGGATTGCCCATCGAGATCAGCTCCACCTCTTGCGGCACGTGTTGCATTTTGCTCTCAAGCACCGCTTGTGCCATCTCCGGATGGGTGAGGTTGTAAATGCCGGCGCTGCCGCAGCAACGATCGGCGTTTGGCATGGCGACCATTTCCACCCCCGGAATGCTTTCAATCAAAGCGCGCGGCTCTTGGCGGATGCCCTGGCCATGGGCCAAATGGCACGCATCATGGTAGGTGAGGCGCACGTTCAATTCCGCTTTCGGTGGTTTGAAGCCCGTGTCATGCAAAAATTTGGACACATCCTCAACTTTGGCGGCAAATTGCTCCGCCTTTTCATGCCATTCCGGGTCATGGCGGAACAGTTCCGGATATTCTTTCAACATGCAGCCGCAGCCGGCGGCGTTAACGATGACATGGTCGACATGTTGAAACGCCTCAATATTTTGCTTGGCGAGCTTCCGGCCGGTTTCGCGGTCGCCGGCGTGAACGTGAAGCGCCCCGCAGCACGTCTGGTTCGGGACGATGACGACATCGTTGCCGTTATGGGTCAATACACGGATCGTCGCTTCGTTAATATCACTAAACATAACATCCATGACGCATCCGGTCAAAATCGCGACGGTTCGCTTTGTTTCCCCCTTCGCCTTAATGAGCGGCTGATGTTTATACTTTCTCCGAACCGGCGTACCGACCGCTGGCAAAATCGCCTCCATCTCAGCCAAGTGATCGGGCATGACACGCAGCAGTCCGGTTTTGCGCGCCACCGTCTGCAAGCCGCTTTTTTGGTACCATTTCAGCAGGCGGCCGAGCCAATCGAGGCGCGACGGATGCGGAAAAATGCCTTTTAAGAAAACGTCGCTGACAAGCGCCTTCCAACCGGTGAGCGGAACCGCCTGGCGGAGCTGGCCGCGCACTTGTTCAATGAGCCCACCGACATCGACATCGGCCGGGCAAGCCGTCGTGCATGCACGGCAATCCAAGCACGTAAAAATCGGATCGAGCAAATCAGGCGTCAACTCAAGCTTCCCTTCGCCGACCGACTTCATCAAATGAACGCGGCCGCGCGGAGAGTGCTGTTCTTCACCCGTCTGTTCGTACGTCGGGCATGATTCTAAACACATGCCGCAATGAACGCAATCAGCCCACTTGCTCGGGTCCGGCAAATCGTGAAAACGATAGTTTCCAAGACTCGCGGTCGCACACGCCGGGCTGTCCGCCCGCTCATTGGTCATCGTGCTCATCATTAAATCCCCCCAATAAAGCGTTGATCGTTGACCGTTTTGTTCGGATCGATTTTTCGCTTAATGCCTTCGAGCAGGAAAAAGTACGACGGCTTTCCGCCCCAGACGTCGACGCGCTGGCGCAGCGAAAGCGGCAAATGTTTCACAATCGCGTAGCCGCCCAGGCGAACCGCTGCCTGACGCAGCTCCTCTATTGCCGCCAACACTCCTTCTTCACTCCCATGTACATACGCCTGACAAAGCCCGTGGCCCAATCCGCCGTGCGCCTCAAGACGGACGTGGCAGCGATCAGCGATGAGAACGCTTTCCCGCAAGACAGCGAGCACATCCAAGTTGACGACGCCGATTTTCACCGCCGCTTCCACGCCGTTTTTCGCCAACGCCAGGCGCCCGTTCGGCGCCGCTGTATAAAACGCCTGCCAAAAGGCGGAAGCCTCCTCAGCAGCTAAAATGGACATTTCCGCCATTTTCGGCCGCAGCCGTTCCACCCATTGTTCTTGGTAATGGACGGCGTTTTCCACATCTTCAAACCCGATCACAAGCGTATAAACCGGCCGTCCCGTCAGCCGCTCGGAAAGCGCCGGGTTAAGCAGTTCAAAGCAAACCGGCTCCATCATCGTATCAAGGAAGGAAACCGCAAACGAGCGAATATCATGAACATCGCCGGTTGGAAATGACAATAAAACAACACTTTCATATTTTGGCAGCGGCCGGAGCTTGAGCGTAATCTCGCTCAGCACCCCGAGCGTCCCCATCGCCCCAATGAACAACTTATTCATATCGTAGCCGGCGACGTTTTTCACGACTTTGCCGCCTGAACGGATGATCGTCCCATCTGGGTACACGATGCGCATCCCGATGACGGAATCGCGCGCCGACCCGTAGCCGAGACGCTTCGGTCCGCTGTCGTTGGCCGCAATCACTCCGCCGATCGTCGCTTCCTCCGGCCAAAACGGATCTAAGGCGACCTTTTGTCGATGCGGAGCGAGCGCGCGCTGCAAATCACCAAACACCGTTCCGGCTTTGACAGTGACCGTCATATCGGCGGCCGCATGTTCGACAATGCCGGCATAGTGTTCCAACGACAGCAAGATGTCCGCCTGTTCCCGATGCCCGCCAAATCCCCGTTTTGTGCCGCGTCCAGCGATGACGACTTTTTTGCCATGGCGGTCGGCATAGCGGAGCACCGCAGCGATTTCTTCCTCTGCTCGCGGATAGACGGCCACCGCCCCATCATTGCCGAGGGGATGGAACGATTCATTCCGTTTGATCTGTTCTGGATGCAAAAACGCCTGCAGCTCCTCAATCCATGTCAATGAAAGCATGAGCGCCCTCCTTCGTTTCGTAATAAGAAACATCGTTTCTTTTTATCTGTAAAAAAAAGCGAACCGCTCGAACCGTTTTCTTTATCAGGCGGAGGGTGTCCCAAAAGAATCAGGACACCTTTTCTGATCACCGTCATATATACAAGTGATTTAGCGCAAAACAACCTTTGGAGCCAACCCTCCCTGCTACTTCTATTAAACCATCGCTCCTCCATTTTTTCAACGAATTTTTTGAATTTGACGATCATTTTGTCCATTCTGTCTCTTTTACCACCACCCCGACCTGCTGCTCGAGCGGCTGAATGACCGCGGCCATATCCAAGTCGGCAAGGCCTGCGGCGATCGCTGCGGCAAACGCTTTTTCCGCCTGCATGCCAAGACGGTGGCCAAGGCCGATCTCGTCCATCAACTCGTTCGCCAGGCGCACGTCCTTGTGCACATACTTCACCGCCCCGCCAGGAGTGAATTGACGCGGCAGCACGAACTGCTCCATATGGCGGCGCAGCATCCGGCTGTCTCCGTAGCTTTCTTTTAACAGCCGATACAGCTTCCCGGCATCAAGCCCATAAGCGACGCCAGCGACCATCGCTTCCGCCGCGGCGACGGAATGGACAGCAACCAAGTACTGATTGATCACTTTCGCCGCGCTGCCGGCGCCGCTTTCTCCTAAATATTCAACCGTTTTTCCTAACACCCGAAGCAACGGGCGCACCCGCTCCCATGCTTCTTTCGCCCCGCCGACCATGATCGTCAGCGCCCCTTGCTCCGCCCCTTCCGGCCCGCCGCTTACCGGTGCGTCCAAATAGGCGACGCCGTGCTCATCGGCGCGCCGAGCGACAAACCGACTTGTTTTCGGACCGACGGTTGTAAAATCAAGGCAAATCGTCCCCGGACGGGCCGCGCTAAGGACGCCGCCTTCACCTGTATACACCTCGATGACATCATCCGGCATCGATAAGCACGTGCAAATGATATCCGCCTCACCAGCCAGCTCTGCCACTGTCGCCGCCTGTCGGGCGCCAAGGTTGACAAGCGGAACCGCTTTTTCTGTCGTACGGTTGTACACCGTAACATTGAATCCCGCTTCAAGCAGCCGTCTAGCCATGCGCGAGCCCATCACGCCCAATCCGATAAAGCCGACGCGTGTCATCGTCCGCCTCCCCCTTTCATTCCGCGGTATTCATCATACCAGACAAAACTTTCGCTGCTTTTCCCTGATGGAATGTACTCAAGTCCAATCGCTCCATTGTAGCCGTGCTCTTGCAAAAATGCGAAAATCTCGCGATACGGAAGCTCTCCCGTCCCCGGCTCATGCCGCCCGGGGGCATCAGCGAATTGCACATGCGCGATGAGCGGTGCGTAGTCGGCAAACGTCGCTGTCACATTGCGTCCGAGCCGAGCCATATGATAGACGTCATATTGCAATTTCACATTCGTCCGGCCGAGATCGCGGATGATCGCGGCCGCTTCCTCAATATCGGTTAAAAAGTAGCCGGGCATATCGAACGGATTGATCGGTTCAATCGTCAGCGTCAAACCATGAACAGCAAGCGTTGCAGCCGCTTCGTCAATGCGGCGCATATACGTCTCCTTCGCCCGCTCGCGCGGCAAGTCCCTTGGCAACACTCCGGCCATGCAATGAAGATTCGGCACACCGAGCGCGAGCGCATAACGCACTCCTTCCTCCAGTGCACGCCGGAATTCATCATGACGGTCAGAAAAAATGGCGAGCCCGCGCTCCCCCTTTTCCCAATCGCCAGCGGGCAAATTCAGCAAAACAAGCGACAGCTCAAGCTGCTCGAGTTCATCAGCAATCGCCTCAGGAGCCACCGAGTACGGAAACTGGCATTCAACGTGCGAAAACCCGTGCTGCTTCGCCTTGGCAAACCGGGCGAGAAACGGCGCTTCCGTGAAAATCGTCGAAACATTGACGGCAAACTTCATCATGAGGCCCCTTTCTTCTCCATTTCTTTCTTTTATTCGCCCCACCCTTTGCCGATTCCTGCCTCACCGCGTTTCACCTTTCATGCCGTAAAAAAACAGCCGCACCATGTCTTCGACCAACCGCTCATTATACAGGGAAGCCGGAATTTTTTCCGACAGCTCCCGCCATCCGTTCAAGTAAAGCAACAACGCCTCGATAGATAAACGCGGGTCAACTTCCCCTTTTTTCTGGGCTTCGCGAATCATGTCCACCACCAGCGGCAGCACCCGCGTTTCATTTAGCAGCTCGATCGAACGGCGAAATTCTTCATCCTCCTGCATCCAGCGCAGCATCACATCTGCCCAACCTTCTTTAAACAATTTCACCTCTTGGAAAATCGTATGCTTCACCTTTTCCTCAAACGATCCCGCTTGTTTCAAAAACGCCTCGTATTCATCCACTTGCCGGACCACGTCATCGAGGAGCGTTTCGCGGATGAGATTTTCCTTGCTTCCGAAATAATTGTAGATTGTCACCGGCGATACATGGGCCTGTTTCGCGATCTCTTGGATCGTCACCTCGCGCGGGTCCCTTATTTTTTGGAGCAGCTCCAGCACCGCCTGCTTGATCGCCTGCTTTTTTTGTTCTGTCCGCCTAGCAAAGCCGTTCATCCAGCACCACCTTCCACTCTGTTTTTCTTTATCTATTCTACTTCTAACTATAATGAAATATAAATAAAAACAAATTACAAAATTCATTGATGAACCACCAAACAATGACGTATAATAAAAATGAAATATTTAAACATAAATATTTCAAAAAATCAGCTCTAGGGGAGGTCATGCCATGATCGAACTACAACAGTTAACCAAAGTCTTTCCGAACGGCAGGGGGATTTTTGATGTCACCTTAACCGTCCATGAAGGGGAAGTGTTCGGATTTTTAGGGCCGAACGGCGCGGGAAAGTCCACGACGATCCGGCACTTGCTTGGATTTCTGAAGCCGACGAAAGGCCGCGCCGCCATCAAAGGGGTCGACTGTTGGCAAGAGTCCGTAAAAGTGCAGGCGTCAATCGGCTATTTGCCCGGTGAAATCGCCTTTCCCGACGGAATGACCGGGATGGAACTGCTCGACTTGCTGGCTGGGATGCGGCGAATGAACTCGACCCGCTACCGTGATGAGCTGATTGAACGGCTGCAGTTGGATGTCCGACTTCCGCTCCGGAAAATGTCCAAGGGAACAAAGCAAAAAGTCGGCCTTGTCGCTGCGCTCATGCATGATCCCGAGGTGATCATTCTCGATGAACCGACATCCGGCCTTGACCCGCTCATGCAACAAACGTTCATCGATCTTATTCGTGAAGAAAAGCAAAAAGGGAAAACGATCTTTTTGTCTTCACACATCTTTCCTGAAATCGAGCGGACGTGCGATCGAGTAGCCATCATGAAAGACGGCCGCCTGATGGCCGTCAATGACATTCATGAACTGCAATCGATGCAGCGAAAGCTGTTTGACGTCATGTTGTCCCGCGAAGAGGATGTCGCGAAACTGCTCGCCTCGCCGCTCGAGGTCGTCCACCATGCCGGCCGCCGAGTCTGCATCGCCGTGCAAGGAAACTACGATGCCTTCATTCGCGAGCTGGCTCAATACCAAGTGCAAAGTATCGATCTCCGCACACAAAGCTTAGAAGATATTTTTCTGCATTACTATGATCGCCGGGGGGACGAACGATGAATGCCGCATTATATAAACATATGGTCAAAGCGCAGGCCAAAACGATCATCAGCTATTCGGTCGGATCAGCCTTTTATATCGCGCTGATCGCCGGCGTCTATCCATCGTTGGCCGATTCCAAAGCCATCAATCACTATCTTCAACAGCTGCCGGATGAGCTTCTGAAAGTGTTCAACATCACCGGCATGGGCAACCTGCTCGAATTCATCGCCGGGGAGTATTACGGGCTGCTGTTTATTTTAATCGGCTCGATTTATTGCATCACCGCCGCCAATCAACTGATGGCGCGGCCCATTGACCGTGGTTGGATGGCCTATTTGCTTGCGACGCCGAATTCGCGGCGAACGATCGCCTTCACCCAAGCGCTCGTACTGCTCACGGGATTAGCGGCCATCGTCATCTTGACAACCGCAGCTGGTTTTGCCGCCGACGCGTGGTTCGTTGCCGATGATGCTCTCGATGCAGAGCGGTTCCTGATCATGAATGCGATTGGGTTCCTTCTCTTTTTCGCCATCAGCGGCTATTCGTTTTTCTTCTCCGCCATAGCCAGCGACGAAAAGCGGGCGCTTTCTTTATCTGGCGGGGTCACCGTTCTGTCTTACAGCTTGGACCTTATCGGCAAGCTGGCTGAGAAAGCGGAATGGCTTCGGTATGGGTCAATCTTTGCCGCCTTCGAACCCGGAAAAATCGCCCAAGGCCAAGCCGAATGGCTCCCTGTCTCCCTGTTGTTATTGGCGATCGGCGCCCTCGGCTACACGGTGGGGATCAGTTTCTTTTCCAAACGCGACTTGCCGCTTTGATCAATGCCACCGTCATGGAAAAAGAGGGTGTCCCAAAAGGATGGGGACGCCCTCTTCCGCCTCCATATATGCGTGCTGACCGCTTCTTTAACACTATATGTTGTGCCTATCTTAAAGACAGACGGCCTTTTGGGTCAGCCCCTTTTTGGCGCTCAATCCTCATCGCTGGCGAAAAAACGCAAAATGTAGACAAACAAATTGATGAAATCAAGGTAAATATTGACGACAATCATCGGGATATCCGCTTCCGTAAAGCCATAGCGGGCCAAACGGTTGATGTCGTAAATCGTAAAGCCAAGGAAAATCAAAATCCCCAAAGCGGCGATGCCCATTTGCCCGACGCTTGAGAATGGGATGAACCATTGGATGATCAGCAAGCCAAGAAGCGCAAACGCGCCAAGCATCAAAAACCCGCCGAGGAACGAAAAATCTTCTTTCGTTCTCGCCGCGTAAATGGCAACGCCGGAAAACGAGACGACGGCCAGCGCAAACGCTTTGAACACCGCCGCTGCGCCGATGACGGACAAGTAATAGCCGATGAGCGGATAGAGCGTCGCCCCCGAGACAAACATAAACGCAAACATGAGCGGATAGCCGACCGCTTTTTTGCTGCGGGCGAAGATCATCACCAAAAGCAAAATGAGTTCCAAGCCATAGAGCGGCAAGTACATCCCGGCCGGCACCCATTGCCCGGCATACAGCCCTGCGGTCGCAACAGCCAGCGCCGCTAAAAAGGAAACCGCCAACTTCGCCACCGGGCTGTGCGGACGATAAACGGTCGAATGGTTCATGGCAACCCCCTCCTTTTTCTTTCTAGTTTAGCATATATTTGTTTCTTGTCACAGCCCTTTCTTTTGGATTGACGCAGACGGCATGACCCATCGTTCAATCGATCGAAACCAGCGGGCGGCAAACCATTTTTTCAGCACCGGCGGAACGACAAGCAAAATGAAAAAAATGCGGAACATTTGATAACTTGTCACAACAGCAAGATCGGCATGCGCTTCCCGCGCCAAAATCCCCATTTGATCCATACCCCCCGGCGCCAAAGCGATGAACGCTGTCAAATACGGCACGCCATGCAAAACCGTTAAGACAAATGCGGAAGCCATGGAAAACAAAATGAGCGCAAGGCCGGTGGCCATCGCGGCCAGCACCGCTCTTCCTTTTTCCGCGATGCGGGCCGGTTTCAGCATGACGCCTAGGTAAGCCCCCATCGCGATTTGCGCGATATCCAACAAAGGAGCAGGCAAAGGCGGCGCCGGCGCCCCGGCCATGACCAGAGCCGCTGTTCCGATGATCGGGCCGAGCAAATAGGCAGTCGGCAGTTTGATGCGTCTTCCGATGATCGCGCTGGCGACTGTGACGATCACATACAGCCAAACAAGACCAACGCTCCAATGCGCCTCTTGTCCGCTTTCTGCGCCCGTCCCTGCCTCAGCGCCGCCGGAAAAGAACGGGCTTAAGGCGATGAGGGGAACGAGAAATACAACGCCCATCAGGCGCATGACTTGAAAAAACGTGACAATCGTGGCATCGACACCGTCGAGCTCTTCGCCCAACACAAGCATTTGCGACAATCCGCCGGGGATGCTGCCGGTGACGACTGAACGGAGCGGAATCTTTGTCCATCTCGCGACAAGGCAAGAAACAAGGAAGCTAAACAGCAAAATCAACACCGTCGCCAGCAACATCACCGGCAATTGCCGGCCCATCTCCACAAGCGTTCCTGCCGTCATCGATGCCCCTAGCGTATAGCCGATCGGAATAAGCGCAGCGTTGCGAATGCCGACCGGCCAATACAACTTTCCCTTCAAAAAACGACCAACCAAAAGCAACGCAGCTGCTGGACCGAGCATCCAATGGAGCGGAACGCCAAACAAGGCGAAAATGAAGCCGCCGAGCGCCGCGATCACCAGCGTCAACGCAATGCGCGCCATGTTGTTCCACTTCTCTTGTCTTTTCGAGGCCAAGCGAACACCTTCTCTCTTCCTTTCGCAACGACTTTCACCGAATAAACCATTCTCTGTTTTCTCTCCCTCATGCACATAGCGAAAGCCTTCAGCCGTCCATAGTCAATACATCGTCAATACACACAGCGATGAGACCGTGCAAACAAGAAGAAAAAGATGGAAAAACAAAAAGGATCATTGATATAATATTGTCTGATTCAGTGACATACTCCCACCACCTACGCTTCACTTAGAGGTGGGGGCTTCTCGGGTAATCCCATCTCATGATGGGAAGTTGACCGAGCGATCCCCGTGTGCCCCACGGTTTTACTGAAATTCATCTCCCACTTTCACTTCGTTTCGAAGTGGGAGACTTCTTTCGGAAAGATGTTAAAAATGGAGGAATTCGAAATGGTTCATGAAATCCGTCTCTGTTTTTATCATTCCGACCATGACGCAACGCTGCGCTCGTTCTATCTACCAAAAGAACAGCAACGATTCACCGCACTCCCCGCTGAGGCGCTCAAAGCATGCTCCGAGGAAAAAGAAAGAAAGCCGATTGTCATCCTTCATCAAGAACGACCGGTCGGTTTTTTTGTTCTCCACACCGGCAAACGATCAAACAAAAGCATTCCTCTTTGTTTTGCAGAGAGGAATGCTTCACTTCCCAATGAAAGGCAAGAAATCCTCGCTTTTTTCGTCGATCGACGTCCGCTTAATCAGCGAATAAATCGGATGACAAATACCGCTCGCCGGAATCGGGCGCCATGCAAAGGACGCGGGCGCCTTTGGGGAGCTGTTTCGCCACTTTGATGGCGTAATAGGCACTGGCAGCGGCCGAAGCGCCGACCAAAATGCCTTCCTTCGCCGCCAGTTCGCGCGCCATCTGTTGGGCATCCTCATCTTTGATCAAAAAAATGTCATCATAAATCGAGCGATTTAAAATTTTCGGGATAAACCCCGGACCCGTGCCGGGAATTTTGTGCGGCCCCGGCTTGCCGCCCGACAACACAGGCGAACCGTACGGTTCAACGACGTAAATGCGCAAATTCGGGATGCGTTTTTTCAGCTCCTCCCCTGTTCCGGTCACCGTCCCGCCGGTGCCGGCGGTTAACACGAACGCATCGAGCCGTCCATCAAATGCTTCATAAATTTCCACCGCTGTTGTATGCCGGTGTGCATCCGGATTGGCCGGATTTTCAAACTGCATCGGAATAAAGCTGTCAGGGATTTCGCTAGCAAGCCGGTTTGCCTCATCGATCGCCCCTTGCATCCGCTTCTCCGCCGGCGTCAAATAGACTTTGGCTCCGTACGCCTTTAAAATTTTCACCCGTTCGACCGTCGCATTGTCGGGCATCGTAATGATGCAGCGATATCCCCTGGCGGCGCACACCATGGCCAGGCCGATGCCGGTGTTGCCGGACGTCGGTTCGATGATCGTGCTTTTTCCCGGTGTAATTTTCCCTTCCGCCTCCGCGCGTCGGATCATTTCCCAAGCGGGCCGATCTTTGACGCTTCCGCCTGGGTTGAACGATTCGAGCTTTATGTATACCTCTGCCCCGTTTGGATCAGGAAGGCGGCGCAACTTGACAATCGGCGTGCCGCCGATCAAATCTAAAATCGAGTCATACAATTTCACGATCGTCCCCAACCTTTTGCAAAATATTTGTTCGTCCCATTCATTATAAATGATTTTTCCTTTTTCATTCAAACAGTCTGTCCGGTCCGCAGCACCAGGCGTTTTTGGATCGCTTTTCGCAAAAGGACGTTCATTTAGCCGGATCGATTGCGATTTTTCCTCTGTTCTAGTCCGATATTCCCCCTTATAATAAAAAATAAACGATGGAAAGCGAGGTGGCTTTTTTGGCATCTGCGGCACAGCAGCTCGTCACCCATTTAGAAGCCCATTTGCCGAACTTTCTCGCGTATTGGCGGCAACATATGAAAATTGCCGACGATGACAAATACATCGATCATGTCGAACAAAACGGCTTAGCAGTGTTTGAGCTGGTCAAAGAAGCGCTGTTGCGGTCGCTATCTAGCGAGACGGTCGAACGGTTAGCCAACAAAATCGCGAAAGAACGTGCGGAAATGAATGTCGGCATCGGAGCTCTCGTCTACAACGTCAACCTTGGGAGGCGGCTCGTCATCAACCACGCGCTCGCCGCGCCGCTGTCGGTCGACGAGCTGTCCCCGCTCATCGACCATTTGAACGAGCTGTTTGACCAATTTCTGTTTCATGTCATCACAAAATACAATGAGTTAAAAGAAAAAGAACTGCATGAAAAAAACGCGCTCATTGCCAGATCGCATCAAGACCGGCTGACGCTGCTCGGACAAATGTCATCGAGTTTTGTCCATGAGTTTCGCAATCCGCTTACGGCTATTATTGGTTTTATTCAATTATTGAAGTTTGAGCATCCGCATCTTCCTTATTTAGACATTATCGACCATGAGTTGCAGCAGCTGAAATTTCGCATTTCGCAATTTTTGCATGCCTCACGCAAAGAAATTGTTGAAAGCGAAAAGGAAACGTTTTCACTTCACCAGTTGTTGGAGGAAATTATCGAGTTTTTATACGCCACGATCGTCGACAGCGATGTCGACCTTTCGGTGGCGATCGATGAATCCATACATATATTTGCCTATAAAGATCAGCTGCGCCAGGTGCTGGTAAACATTTTGCTCAACTCGATCGAAGCGGTGAAAGAGAGGGAAAAACCGCGGCGGATCAACATCGCCGCCCGTTGCCAAGACGGAAGCATCATCATCGAAATCGCCAACAACGGTCCGTCCATTCCGGCCGACATTGTGGAAACGATTTTCGAGCCGTTTTTTACGACAAAAAAACTCGGAACCGGCATCGGCCTGTACATTTGCAAAAAAGTGATTGAAGACCATGGCGGAGATATCCGCTGTTTATCCGATGAAGACATGACGACGTTTTCCATCCGCCTCCCTGCATAATGAACAGCGGAAATGGGCATGATGGATGAAAAAAGGTGATGCCGATGAAAACGTTTTGGAAAGGCTGGTTGGAGCAGGCGGCAAGTGCCATCCGCGAATGGCTCGAGCGGGAGATGCATTCGTTCGCCGAGCTCGCTGCGTTCATCCGCCATCATCCGGATACCGTTCGACAAGAACGCACATGGCTTGGCTTGACGTACCGGTTCTACTCGCTCACGATAAACGGAGTGTCATTGAAAATGGAAACGAAAGTCGCCCGTGAAGGCAAGGAGCGCATTCTCTTTTTATCGGTCCATGCTCCGCGTACGAAAGCCGCTGTCTACCGCGCCTATGACGAAGACGGCGATTTGGCGGACATCATCGCCACTCCGCCGCTGTCCCAAAAAACCGCACCAGTTTGACCACGGTGCGGTTTTTTCATCATCATTTCGCGAAAAAGCCCCGCTTCCGAGCGAAATGAAAGCAGGAAGAAAGGTCAACCTTTCATGCCCTGCAGCCATTCTTGGTAACATTCCGGACAAAGCGTTTCTTCGTGTTCTTCGCCATTCGTATGGAACGATACGTAATGCACCTTGTCATCGCACTCGCACTGACAGTAAAAACATGTTTCGCTCATCGCTTTCCCTCCCTTGCCTATTAGTGTGAGCCGTCTTATAACAGCGTTGCAAGGGAACTATTCCCAGCGGCATGAGCACAGAATAAACGACGCTCGATGCGATCAGTGCGACGTGAGCGACAACAAATAGTCCAATACCGCCTCTTGCTCTTCCTTCGTAAACCCGGCTTGATGGTCGATCCAATACCGGTGCCCGGCGCCGGTCACATGCACCGACTTTAGAGCTGGAACGGCGGCATTCGCGGCAATGACGCGGCCGCGCCACGTCCGGTCGATCAGCGCCCGCAGACTGTTGCGCGCATCAGGGGCGATGCCTTTTTGAACGGTGCCCGAAAGCCCGAGCTCACCGTTCGGCCCAACCGCCACGCCGCCGTCGTGCAAATACGGCGCACTCCACGCCAGGCCGATGAGGCTCGGCACTTTATACCCGCCCGGCGAATCACCGTGGGCGAAGGCAAGCCTGAGTTGTTTTGGATCTAAACGGTTCGTCGGCACGTTCAATACTTTCGCCCCCTTTGGGATCGGGACCGGCGTATCCGGAGCGTACAACACGGCCTCTCCGAACACTTTTTCTGTCTTTTTCAGTGCTTTCGCCCGCGACGGTTCCGTGCCGATGACATTCGCCGCCACGACGCGGTTGTTCGTCAAATACGCCCCGGCATGGCAGCGGATGCAGCCGGCGCGGACAAACACCTCTCTTCCTCTCGCCGCCCGCTCCTCGCTGATCCGTTCATTTGGCGGCGGAGGATTGAGCGTATTTTGCCAAGCGGCCACGGCATTGTTTTGCTCATTGAACCGATAACCCGGCTCGCTGACGATCAACCCATCTCTGTTTGCTCGCTTCATACGGCGCAATATCGCTCCCATCCGGCACAAACGCATACTCGCCCCGGCGCAAAAGAAGAACGGCGCCGGCGGCTAAGAGAAGGAGAACAGTAACGCTTAGCACACTAGATGCAATCAAAACGTTTAACATATCTTGGACAGAAAAGCCGCTTATCTATTTTTCGACTGTCGAGGGCAAGCCACAGGCTTGCCCCCGTCACGCCTTGGCGTGGCGGAAGACTGAACAACCACCCGCTTCCTAGACCCATACATGAGGCTGAAAGCGGCGTTGTTCGGTCTCCCGACAGTCGATCAAATGCTCGGCAAAAGCCGCAAATGTGAAAACTTCAAATTGCATCTGTATGCAATCGGTCGGCCGCTGAAGAAGAAAATGGGATTTCACCATGGCAAAAGGTGAATCCCATTTTTCATGATTTGTCCGTCAATCGCCCATCCTAACAACAAAGGAGGTGAACAGCGTGAAACGCCGATACCGAATATGGGCCGCGGCCAGCGCGGTTGTTGCTCTACTCGTTGCCGCAGCCGTCTTGGGGCGACCGGCTCCAGAAGAAAACGCCCCGGCTCCACCGCGGCTGAAGCCGTTTGACGCCGAGGTCGCACCCACCCATCCAACCGTTGTCGCCTTAGACAGCTTAAGCGCAGGCGAGCAGCTGAAACAGCAGTTGAACAAGCACCCGCGCATTCGGGAAATCCTCCATAATCGCCGCGGTGACCGAAGCCATTATTTCGCCAATGAGATCGTGGTCCGCTTTCGGGCATTGCCATCGGAAAGCCGTCTTCAACAAATGGAGGCAGCCATCGCCGGCCAGTTCATCAAGCAGGTCGACCACGTGTTTGTATTCCGCTCGCGCGAGCAAACGTATGAGGAAATGCGCCGCTATTTCCGCTCTCTTCCAACGGTTGATTATTGCGAACCGCACTACATTTACATGCAAAATGAGTGGAACAAGCCGGCGCCGGTGCCGAACGATTCGTTTTACGCCCGCTACCAGTGGAACTTGCCGGCCATTCATACCGAAGACGGCTGGACGCTGTCGCGCGGCAAGCGGAATGTGCCTGTCGCCATCATCGACAGCGGAGTCGATTTGACCCATCCCGATTTAACCCGCCGCCTTCTGCCCGGATATAACGTATTGGCCGACGACCGCTCTCCGAATGACGAAAACGGCCATGGCACCCATGTCGCTGGCATTATCGCCTCACAGCCGAACAACGGCGAAGGAGTCGCCGGCATAACATGGTTCAACCCGATCATGGCCGTCAAAGCATTAAATGCGGACGGCTATGGAACGAGCATTGATGTAGCGAAAGGAATCCGCTGGGCGGTCGACCACGGGGCAAAGGTCATCAATTTAAGCCTTGGCAACTACCAACCGTCCTCGGTGCTTGAGGAAGCGATCCGCTACGCCGACGCTCATGATGTCGTGCTTGTCGCCGCTTCCGGCAACGACAGCACGTCGCAGGCGAGCTTCCCAGCCGCTTATCCAGAAGTGATCAGTGTTGGCGCTGTCAACCCGGATCTTTCCTATGCGCTTTATTCCAACTACGGCGACTATATGGATGTCGTCGCGCCTGGAACGAACATTGCCAGCACGTTTGCCGGCCACCGGTACGCCGCCCTTTCCGGCACGTCGATGGCCGCGCCGCACGTCACCGCGCTCGCCGCTTTGATCCGCTCCGTCAACCCGCGGCTTTCGAACGATGAAGTGCGCGACATTATTCTCGAAAGCGCTGACGATTTGGGAGAGAGAGGAAAAGATCCGTATTACGGCTATGGGCTGATTAACGTCTACCGCGCGCTCGAGCTGGCTAAGCGATAACCGATGCTCCTTCCGCCAATGATTGGGGAACTCGTCGCTGGGAAAGGTCAAACGGACAAAATTCTCATCTCCTGTGCGAACGATGTTAAAACTCCCCCACAGCATCAATCAGCAAACAGCCGGAAACGGCGCCTTCGGTGCCGCATTCCCATAGAGGAGCGCCTATCTGCTGAAACGAAAAACGATGGGGATTCGGGCTATACCCCCATCGTTTTTTCGCGCGTCAACATCGTCGTCACCGCCCCGACGACCGTGACAACGACAAGCGAGTGGACAAACGGCACTGAGTCGATGATCATGCTCCCAGCTGAAATAATGCAGGCGTCAATGACAAAAATGATGATCCCGACGTTCCAGTTCGTCCATCTAGCGATAAACTGGGCGAGCAGGTCGGTCCCGCCTGTGCTCGTCTCCTCGCGCAGCATCAAGCCGATGCCCGCGCCGACCAGCACCCCGCCGATGACCGCGCTCAAAAGCGAATCCAACACCACCACGCCGCGCAAAACGGACAATACGTCAATCATCCATGAGGAAAATAAAAGTCCGTGCAAGCTGTTGTAAAAAAACGGGCGGTAGTAAAACCATGCGGCTGCATAAAGCGGAACGCTTAAGACGATCATCGTCAACCCAGCCTGAACGTGCCACACGTATTTGGCGATCAGCCCGAGCCCGATCATCCCCCCATCAAGCAAATGGTGAGGGACTAAAAAGACGTTGATGCCAACGCCAAGAAGCAGACTGCCGACAATCACCGCCGCCATTTTTTTGATCATCACGAAACCCCTCCGCCACGGCTTATCCCAACGAGCCAACATGCCTCCATATATATGTATATAGCGCCCCTTGACAGAGCTTGTCTCTTTTTTGCCGCATCGCGGAGGAAATGGCTAGTCACGGACGAAATACAAAAATAAGAGGCCAGGCCTCTATGCCCAACCTCTTATTTTTGCGCTTTTGTCGTCTCGTCATCGTCGATGATGCCTTTTGTCGCATTCTTAAATTCGCGCAGCGTTTTCCCGGCCGCTTGTCCTAACTCCGGCAGCTTTTTCGGTCCGAAAATGAGCAAAGCGAAAAAGACGATGAGCGCAATTTCTCCAAAGCCGATGTTCATGTTTGTCACTCCAATGTTCAAGCGTCGTTTCTTGAATCATTATACCATAGAAGAACGGACGGTGTCATCGTCTTTCCCTTGACAAAACGGCGACAATTTGCACATCTCTCATTGTTCCTCAAGCAGTCGCACCGGTACGTCTTGTTCGTGTTCCGGCTCATCGGTGAAATAAACGCGAGCCATTTCGCGCTCATCATCGACGTGCTGAATCACCACTTGTTTCCCTTTATACATCACCGGAACGATCTCCCCAGCTTCAGCCATTCGCTTCGCCCGCAACAGTTCCATCTACTCCCCTCCTTTCGCACTGTCCTCCGCCTGCGCCCGCAAGCTTTTCCAAAACAACTCGTCGCTGCAGACGATCTCATGAAGCTCGCCTTCGTCTCCTTTGGCGTTGATGATTTCAAGCAACTGCGTCATATCGCCCATTTCGTGCCGATCGTTTTTCACCGAATCATCCCCTTTCTTTGGCAAACTGATGACAGCGGACATCCCATCGCTTCGTTTCTGCGTTGACTCCCTCAAAAAGAAGGAGTATGATTCGAATTGGTGTGTATAGAAAGGAGGAAACACTATGAAGGAGCGGGACTATTATTTTGACAACGCGAAATGCGCGCTCATGCTCCTCGTCGTGTTTGGCCACTTTCTACGCCCGTACATTGACGGCGTCTTATGGGTGCACAGCTTGTATACGTGGATTTTCTTTTTCCACATGCCAGCGTTCATTTTCATTTCCGGCTATTTCGCCAAAAAATTCCATGAGCACGGCTACTTGCAAAAAATCACGAAAAAATTGCTCATCCCGTACGTTCTGTTCCAGCTGCTGTATTCGATCTACTATTTCTTCCTGTATGACAAACAGTCGCTGGAACTTGACTTATTGACCCCGCATTGGAGTTTATGGTTTTTGCTCAGCCTGTTTAGCTGGAACGTGCTGCTGTTATGGTTCGGCCGGCTGCCAAAGCGGATCGCATTGCCGATGGCGCTTCTTCTCGGCTTGACCGGCGGCATGATGGAAGCGGAAAAATGGCTGAGCTTGTCGCGGACGCTCACGTTTTTCCCGTTCTTTTTGCTTGGATTTTTCTTTCAAAAGTCGGCGATCGAGCGCTTGTTTGCCGCCCCAGTGCGCCTCGTTTCGCTATTCGTGCTTGTTGGCATGTTTTTCGTCATCCATTTCGGGTTTCCGGATTTGCCGCAAGATTGGCTGTACGGCTCGAAATCGTACGATACGCTCGGCGTCTCGGAATCAGCCGGCATTGCGAGCCGCCTCGCCATTTATGGGGCGAGCCTGCTCATGATGTTTGGCTTTCTGTCGCTCATCCCGAGCCGTCGCTTCTCCTTTTCCGTGCTCGGGGCGCGCACGTTTTACATCTATATCTTGCACGGGTTTATTTTAAAATATTTGCACGAGACGCCATTCCCAGACTTTATTATGGATGTGCACGGCTATCCGCTTCTGCTTGCACTGTCGGTTGCCATGATGCTCATCCTTGGAAGCAAGCCGGTCGTCCGGCTCGTGCGGCCGCTGTTGGAATGGCGATGGCCGAACTGGCGGCAGACAACGACCTAGCAGTCAAAAAAGAAGGTGTCCCGAAATATCAACGGGACACCTTTTTCCATTTATGGCGCTTTGCCTACAAGTGGAAACCGACTTTTTCATTCAGCGCGTGCGGGCTGCCCGCACCGCTTCCGCTAAGGCGGCGGCCGCCGCCTTTGGCGACGGAGCCGAAGCGATGGCGCTGATGACGGATACTCCATCCGCCCCGGCTTCCACAACGGTTTTGGCGTTCGCAGCCGTAATGCCGCCAATGGCGACGATTGGAATGGTGATGCCGGCTTCGCGCAAGCGGCGGAGAACATCCGGTCCTTGCGCTTCCTTTGCATCCTCTTTCGAACTGGTCGGGTAAATCGGGCCGACGCCGAGGTAATCGGCGCCCGCCTCAACGGCCGCCATCGCTTCTTCGACGTTGTGCGCTGAGACGCCCAAAATTTTATCGCCGATTTTTTCCCGCACGCGCCGCGCGTCCTCATCGTCTTGACCGACATGGACGCCGTCGGCATCAATGGCGAGGGCCAGCTCGACGTCATCGTTGACGATAAACGGCACCCCATAAGCGCGGCAAAGGTGCTGCAGCTGCCGGGCGAGCTTCTCTTTGTCCGCCCCTTTTAAAGCGCCCGGCCCTTTTTCGCGGAATTGAAACAACGTCACACCGCCGTCAAGCGCTTCTTTCAGCACATCGGCGGCCGGACGTTCGCTGTTTTGGCTTCCCATAATGAAGTAAACAGCCAGCCGCTCCTTCATTTCACCGCTCGCGATGCGCGCCATCGTTCTCACTCTCCGTATTGGCGGTACGCCCAATGGTTCGTCGGCCCATGGCCTTGGCCGATGCCGAGCGGATGGGCAATCGCCGATTGCACAAACGCCTTCGCCGTCGCGACAGCGTCGACAGGATGCCGCCCTTTCGCCAGCTCAGCGGCGATCGCCGCGGCAAATGTACAGCCGGTTCCGTGCGTATGGCGCGTGTCAATTCGCTTGCTTTTAAAATAGGAAAATTCGCTGCCGTTATACAGCAAGTCGACGGTTTCTTCGCCATCATCGTCATGGCCGCCTTTCACGACGACATAGCGGGCGCCCATCCGGTGGAGGAGGCGCGCGGCTTCACGGCGGTCATCCATCGTGCGGATGACAACGCCCGTCAACGCTTCCGCTTCTGGAATGTTCGGTGTAATGACAAGCGCCATCGGCAGCAGCTCTTCTTTCAGCGCGGCCACCGCTTCCTCTTGCAACAGCGGAGCGCCGCCTTTGGCGATCATCACCGGGTCGACGACCAGCCGCTCCCATTTATGTTTTTTCACTTGTTCAGCAACCGTACGAATGATCTCGGCACTAAAGAGCATGCCGGTTTTCACCGCATCCGCGCCTAAATCGGCGGCCACCGATTCGATCTGGGCGGCGACTGCTTCCGCCGACAGCGGAAAGACGCCTTGCACGCCAAGTGTGTTTTGCGCCGTCACCGCCGTGATCGCTGACATGCCAAAGACGCCGAGCTCCTGGAACGTTTTGAGATCGGCTTGGATGCCGGCGCCGCCGCCGCTGTCCGACCCGGCAATCGTCAACGCTTTGTACACCATCGTGTTTCTCCTCCCCTTTTACCGTTGTTCCACCCGGCCATACCGTTTGACATCATCGACGCTTGTATACGCCAACGCGTCCAAAAACGCCGTCTGGAAGCTGCCCGGTCCGCGCTCCCCGGCTTTGGCCGCCGCCTGCTCCGCTGCGACGCCGTAATACACAAGCGCGGCCACCGCCGCTGCCGCCGCATCGCGCTCAACGGCCGCAAACGCTCCGATGACCGATGTCAGCAAGCAGCCCGCTCCGGTCACTTTTGTCAACAACGGATGGCCGTTCTGAATAAGATACGTCGTCTGTCCGTCCGCAACGACGTCCTCTTTTCCAGTAATCACGACAACGGCGCCGAGCTGCTCCGCCGCCCGTTTGGCCAACGCCACTCGATCGCCGCTTCCTCCGCCGGCATCGACTCCTTTAATCGCCCACGCCTCACCAATCATATTGGCGATCTCCGCCGCATTGCCACGGATCACGGCGAGCTTGACTTGTTCCGCGATGCGGCGCGCCGTCTCCGTCCGGTAGCGCGTGGCCCCGGCCCCGACCGGGTCGAAAATGACCGGCACGCCGGCTTCATTGGCCGCCTGGCCGGCGACAAGCATCGCTTCCACCTCTTTGTCATTCAACGTCCCAATATTGAGGACAAGCGCTCCAGCGAGCTTCGCCATCTCGCCCACTTCCTCTTTCGCATACGCCATCACCGGCGAAGCGCCAAGCGCAAGCAGCCCATTTGCCGTAAAATTCGTCACAACGACATTCGTGATATTATGGACGAGCGGATTCTCCTCTCTTACCCGCTCGAGCAGTTCCGCCCATTCATGCCAATTGGCCATTTCCGGTTTCTCCCCTTTCCAAGCCTTTTCGCCGGCCATACACTGACTTTCGCCGTATTTTCGGCCAATGGAATGATCCATTCTCCCCATCCATCAGTCTACTCTTTCTTTTTTTGAATTGCAAGACAAAGAAAAAAGGCGGCCGCCAAAGCGCACCTCCCTTTTTGTCCCATTACGAATGCGTCCATTCGGCCGCCCCTCCCTCTTCGGACGGCGCCGCCGGCGACAGCCGCTGCGGCAGCGGCCAATTCCACAAATCCAAATCGATGATATAGCGCGGCCTCCGTTTCGTTTCTTTGTAAATTTTTCCAATATATTCACCAATCAGCCCGAGCGCCATCAGCTGCAAGCCCCCTAACAGCCAGATGGACGTAATGAGCGACGTCCAACCCGTTTCCGTATGCCCGACCCATTTGAGAAAAAGAAAATAGGCGCCAAACATCAAGCTGACGACAAATGAGAGAAACCCAACGAGCGAAATGAAACGGATCGGGGTGACGCTGAACGACGTCACGCCGTCAAGCGCAAAGGCGATCATTTTTTTCAGCGGATATTTCGTTTTCCCGGCCAGCCGCTCTTTTCGGTCATAATAAACCGTCGCCGACCGAAAGCCCAAAAGTGGAACGATGCCGCGCAAAAACAAGTTCGCTTCCCCGAACTGTTCAAGCGCGTCCACAGCGCGCCGGCTCATAAGGCGATAGTCGGCGTGATTGTAAACGAGATCGACGCCAAACGCCTTCATCAACCGATAAAACCCTTGCGCCGTATGGCGCTTGAACCATGTATCGGCATCGCGCCGCCGGCGCACGCCGTAGACGATGTCATAGCCTTCACGAAACTTTTGCACAAATTCCCGAATCGCCGCTACATCATCTTGCAAATCGGCGTCGATCGAAATGAGGCAATCGGCATGCCTTTTCGCGGCGAACAGCCCAGCAAGCAGCGCGTTTTGGTGGCCGGCGTTATGCGCCAGTTTCAGCCCTTTCACTTCCGGGTGACGCAAACTCGCTTTGTATATGATCTTCCATGTGTCATCACAGCTGCCGTCATCGACGAACAAAAGCGCGCTGTTGGATGAAATGAGCTGCTCTTCAATCAATTGTTCGCGCAACTCCCGTAAGCGGCGGATCGTCTCCGGCAGCACCTCTTCTTCGTTGTAACACGGCACAACAATAGCCAACGTCGGTTCGAACATGTCACCTTCCTCCCTCCGGCACGACTTTGTATAAATAGATGGTCCACGCGGACTCTTTGGAACGGAACACCCGCTCAAGGCGCAAGGCGTTTTCGTCGGCATTTTCAATCGGCAGCGCTGAAAAAATGTAGCGCCCGCCCATGTTATAAAACACGTTTGTGTTCAATTCCAAGCTGCGAATCGTCCGCTTCGAGTTTTTCTGAAACATATACCGCTTGCCGAGCTCATCGACGAACAAATAGCAGCGCCCGCCCCATTCATCGAAATACTCGCGCAGTTTTTTGTTTTTCGCAAGCTCCTTGGCGATGATGCGGCGAAACCGATGCTTGTATTCGAGCGGATAAAAGTTGTTGTACGTATCGAGTGTGTAAAAGCCGTTGTATTGAGCGATCGCCGGGTGGATGCCGATGCTGGCGACACGGTATGTATGCACCGGGCGGCCGATATAGCGGCGAATGGCGGCAAACTGCTTTTCCGCGTAAAACTCGCGAAACGACGGCTTGTCGCGGTAGACGATTTCCTCATTGCATAAAGCAAGCACGACAAGCTGCAAGACAATGGCCGTCGCACCGACCGCCCGCCACCTTCGGCCTTCCTGCCAAAAAATTTTCAGCGCCAGTGCAAACAAGACGTAAATCACCATTGGCCGCAAAAAATGGTAGCGGGCGAAATTGAACTTATCGAGCAAATCAAACCGTTCGGTGAGCGGCAGCCATCCTTTGTAAAACCAAAACGCATACCATGTCGACAGCGCGAAGTTCAACCCGTGCAAAATCAAAAACAGTTTCTCCCGCCGCCAGCTTTTCCGCTTCCATACAATGTACAAGGCAACGAGCGTCACCGGTAAAATGACGAGCCCATGCACGGTCATGACGTGGGTATGGCCGAGCACATAGTTTTTGAACGTCAGCCGGATGACGCGCCAAAGCGGCAGACGGGCGTGGAAATATTCGTCGCGGCTTGTCGGCTCATTGGAAAACAAGAGCGAATGGACAAGCCGGTAATCGACCGCCAAATAGAGCATCGTCATATAGACGATGGCCGCCAAAAACCGCCAATTCCAACCCTTGCCGCGGATGACATCAATGAGCCACCAAATCCCAAGCGCGCTCAAGAAAAAGAAAAATCCAAGCACGAAGCTCGAATAGAGCGGCAAAAGCGTCAACACCGCCCAGTTCACCCATGAACGCTCGCCGCCCCGAATGTTTAAAAACGCCCAAAGCGCAAGCGGCATCCCGAGCGTACTTAACATTCCCGATGGCCAAAACGGCGTCAAGGCAAACGTCAACGAAGAGCCGATGCGAATCCATCCCCAGCGCTCGCCCGGCAGCACATGTTTTCGCAGCAGCAAATACATGCCGATGAACGCCAATACGCGGGTTGCGGCTTGACTGAGCCCATAGGCGTAAATGGATGGAAACAGGGCGTGAAGCCAAACGATGCCGCTGAATTCTGTGCCGAACGCGTTGCGCGGCAGGCCGTTGATGATTTGCGGAATGACGCCATCGACCGGTCCGAACAGCTCACCGCTTCGAGTGAGCACCTTATACCAGGCGATGTTCGAATCCAAATTGTCGTGGACGCGCATATGCGCATCCTCGCCAAGCACAAAATACGGCGACACGTACAAGGCGATGACAACGAAAGAGAAGATCAGGATTCGCTTTTCGATGGCCGGCACCTTTTCTCCCCCTTTCGCCCGGCTCTTGTCTTTCTTTATTGTTCAACCCAACAGGAAAATTATTCATGAGAATGGAAAAAAACGGACCCCTGTCCAAACAAAAAACCGCCGTCGGCCGGATGAAGCCGGATGACGGCGGTTTTCTATTCGTCTATTTACCTTTCGATCAGCCTTTTGCATGCAACACAACGTTGCCAAAAAGCTGGTGATGGAACGAAAAAACGCGCGAACCATGGAGATTTCGCTCTTGAACGCTCTCCCACCTACGCTCACGCGTGGAAGTGTGGGGTCTTCTCGGTTTAGGATGATAAACAACCGCTTTTCCGCGCGTTCGCAACAACGATTTTGCAGAAAGCGCGGTTTTTACCGACCTTACAAACGGCGTCAAGCCGAGAACAGCGCCGCCGGATTGCCGATGAACATTTGCTCAAGCACTTCGTCGCGGATTCCTTCATTTTTCAGCGCGGGGATGATGTTCACAAACAAATGCTCGACATGCCAATTTTTCATCATTTCCGCAAACGGTTCCGGCAGCGTAAACGGACGACCGAGCCAAACGTTGACAGTGTCATGCGACAGCATAATTTGTTTCTCGTACCCATCGCGGAGCAGAGCAAGGAGCGTCCGCACCCGCTCCTCATCGGTCGGCGCGCCGACCATCCCTTGGATGCCGAAGCGGTCAAACGCAATGTAAACGCCGTAAGCAAGCGTCTTTCGATGATAGTCCGGGTCCGTGTTGCCGCACATATGGCCGATGACAATTTTTTTCGGATCGGCGCCGTGCTCAAGCAAATAGGCGGCTTGTTCCGGCCCCATCGTTCCTTCTTGCGTATGGGTGATGATGACCGCGCCCGTCTCTTTTTGCGCGCGGGCGGCGGCGCGGAAGAACATCTTTTCGTACTCGGTGATGCGCCCTTTGCTCGAGGCGAGCTTGATGACACCCGCCTTGATTCCGGTATCGGCAATGCCCTCGGTCAGCTCGGCCATAAACATGTCGTAAATGTCATCTTCTGCTGTTCCGAGAAGCCGGCGGAATTGGAAGTACGGCGGCGCCCCTTCCCCTTCATAATAATAGCCGGTGGCGCAAATAATGTTCAGCCCCGTCTCTTCAGCGACGCGCCGCAAAAACGCCGGGTTGCGCCCGCAATCGTTCGGCGTCGGATCGACAACCGTTTGAATGCCGTGCCGCTTCATCTTTTCCGCCGCCTCGACTGCGACGCGAAGCGCCTCGTCTTCACGGAACGTGCCGCGCGTCACATCGCCTTGAAACCCTGGATAACCGAAGAGGAAATGCTCGTGGATGAGCGTTTTGCCAAGCTGTTCCACCGGCACCGGCCCGCATACCGTTTCTACCATCTCCGCCATCAGTTGTTCACCCCTTTCCCCGCTTTTTCATACTCCTCTTCCTGCAGTTTCCGCCAAAGCAGCTTGCCGCTTGACGTCATCGGCAGCGATGAGCGGAATTCAACGAGGCGCGGATATTTGTACGCCGCCATTTGCGTCTTGGACCATTCAATGATCTCTTCTTCCGTTACTTTGCCGACATACTCGTCATGAAGGACGATAAACGCCTTCACCGTTTCGCCGCGGCGCGGATCCGGCACGCCGACAACGCACGCCTGCTGAACAGCCGGATGTTTGTACAAAAGCGACTCGACTTCGGTCGGCCACACTTTGTATCCAGAAGCGTTGATCATCCGTTTGACGCGGTCGACGATGAAAAAGTAGCCTTCCTCATCCATCCGCCCGATGTCGCCGGTGCGGAAAAACCGCTTGCCGTCGAGCTCGATGAACGCTTCTTCCGTTTCTTTTTCACGCCGGTAATAGCCGCGGAACACTTGCGGGCCACAAACGATGATCTCCCCGACTTCGCCGACGCCAAGCTCCCGCCCCGTCGCCGGGTCGATGATGCGCGCGTCGACGTCAAACGACGGAACGCCGAGACATTGCAATTTCGGCCGGTCCGGCGGATTGAAATGCGTCTGCGAAATCGTCTCCGTCAGCCCGTAGCCTTCAAAATAACGGACGCCGGTGAGCTGGAACAATTTTTCCCCGACCGCTTCCGGAAGCGCCGCTCCGCCGCCGGAAATGCTCGAAAGCGAGGAAATGTCATACCGGCCAAGCGCCGGGTTGGCCAAAAAGTCGATCAGCATCGTGCTGATGTTCACCCAATGCGTGCAGCGGTGCAATTCAATCAGCCGGGCGGCCGCGTCCCGATCCCAGCGCGTCATCAACACCATGGCGGCGCCGGCGAAAATCGGCGTATGCATGCTATGGACCATCCCCGTGACATGGAAAAACGGCAGCGTCGCCAACGCGACCGAATCGCTCGTCACATCGCCCCAGTGGTAGGCGCCGACGATGTTGGCGTTCACCGTCCGGTGCGGGTGGATGCAGCCTTTTGGCACCCCGGTCGTCCCGGATGTGTATGGCAAGACGGCGATGTCATCAACATGGCCGTTGTATGGAAGCGGCGGCAATTGGGCGCCGAGGCAGTCCGCCCATAAAAGAATGCGCTCATCCCCAATGGCCCGCCGCGGCGCCGCCACTTCAGCCGGAAGCGAAACCGGCGATTCATCGGAAGCATAATCAGAATAAGCGGCGACGATGATTTGTTCCAACGCCGTTCGTCCAAGGAGCGGGGCCGCTTTGTCAAGCAGCTCCTGTCCAACGATGGCGACTCTCGTTTCGCAATCATTGACGTAAAAGGAAAGCTCCTCTGAGGTGTTCATCGGATTGATCGGCACGACGATCGCTTCAGCGCGCAAAATGGCATAGTAGGAGATGACAAACTGCGGAGAATTTTGCATGTACAATAGAACGCGGTCGCCCGGTTTGACGGACAGCTTTTGCTGCAAATAGCCGGCCAACGCGTTCACTTCATCGAGCAACTGTTTGTACGAATACACGGCTCCGTAATAGTAAATCGCCGTTTTGTTCGGATAGCGCTTCGCCGTTGTTTCCAAATGGTCGACCAGCGTCGTCTCCGGCACAGCCAGCGTTTTTGAGAGCCGTTTCGGCCAATACGGGTAATGTCTCGTATTCATTCCGTTTTCCTCCTCCTTTTCACGCGATCGTTCACTGCGGCAGCCTCCACGCAAGCAGCATTGGATAGCTTTTTTTACTGACCAGTTGGTATATAGCCGACTATTTTTTATTGTACACGCTTTCATAAATATTTTCAATAATTTTCTGAATATACAAAACAAAAATACACCGCCTACAACAGGCGGCGAGCACGGCGCGGTAGTCGTCCCAAAAGCGCGGCCGATCTGCTTCACGAAGACGTTTCGCCACCTGCTCGGCATAATAGTCAAAATGCTCCGTTTCCTCGTATAATGTTCCGTCCAAATCAAAGACGATCGCTTTGATGTCTGCTCCGTGCATACCGTTTCCCCTTTCTTGGCCCGTCATCATTTGCTTGTTCGTTTTTGGTTGATAGACAAAAGCCAATATGGCAAAATATGATTCTAGAAAAGCTTACCATTATGTTGCAAAGAGGAGGAACACATGATGAGATTCGTGATCCCGCTTGTCCTTTCCTTTGCGCTCGCAGCCAGCTTTTTCTTCGACTCGTTCCGTTCGGCCGAAGCGGCAGCCAAAATCAAAACGTATCCAAACTGCACCGCGCTGAACAAAGAGTATCCAGGGGGCGCGGCCCGCTCCGCCTCTGTCAAAAACAAAGGAGGTGGCAAATTCATTTCCCTCGTCCAATCTCGGTTCGTCGACGACTGCACAAGCCGCCTTTCCTCGCCTCGTTTCACAAGTCGGACCGTCTCCCGCGGAACCCCAAGCCCAATGGCCACTTCTGGGCATACAGGCACAAGCCGAGCAAACTCCCCTAAACGAGAGACAAACGAATTGTGAATGATATCGCCGTTATACCGGCAGGCAGAAAAGCCGAGGCATTCGCTGACCACCACTGTCGGAATGGCGTAGTGCATCCTTTTGTACTCCTTTCTCGTTCCGTCACCTCTCTTTGTTATTGTAACCAATTGAAGATCGACTGTCATGAAGGCCATTTCATTGAGCCAGCCAAAAAATCGGTATAAGTTAGAAGAAGCAATAAACAGCTCCAAATGAAAACAGCGCCCTAAGCGAGTTTCCTGCTTAAGGCGCTTATTCGGCAGCTGCTGCATGGCAGTGCACACGCCCATATACACCATTAAAGAAGACGGCAAGGGCGCCAAATATGGTGTTCCGGCTTTCTTCATCGTCTTTCCTCTCGGCGCGGCGCCTGAATGGCGATTCCTTCGTTTTGCAAGGCTTGATAGAGCCGCTTGGCAAATCGCACCGCCTGTTCATTGTCGCCATGGAGACAGACGGTGTCGGCTTCAATCGCCACGTCCGTCCCTTGCACCGAGCGAACGCGCCGGTCGCGGATCATCATAAGCACTTGCGTGACCGCTTCGTCTTCATCCGCGATGATGGCGCGCGGATCGCTTCTTGGGGTGAGCGAACCGTCCGCCTGATACGTCCGATCGGCGAACACTTCGCTCGCCGTCCGCAAGCCGCAGGCGCGGCCGGCGCGGATGAGTTCGCTTCCCGACAAGCCGTATAAGACAAGCATCGGATCGACATCATGCACCGCTTTGGCGATCGCTTCGGCCAGCGCCGCGTCTTTCGCCGCCATATTGTACAAGGCGCCGTGCGGCTTAACATGCGTCATCACGCCGCCTTCCGCCTTCACAAACGCAGCCAGCGCGCCGATTTGGTAGACTACATAGGCGTATACCTCCTCTGGCGAAACGGCCATGGCGCGCCGTCCGAAGCCAAACAAGTCCGGAAACCCCGGATGGGCGCCGATGGCAACGCCATGCTGGATGGCGAGTTGCACCGTCCGCCGCATGACGAGCGGGTCGCCGGCGTGAAACCCACAGGCGATGTTGACAGAGGTCACGTACGATAAGATTTCTTCCTGCCCAAGCCTATACACCCCAAAGCTTTCGCCGAAATCGCAATTCAAATCAATCGTCCTCACCGTTCTCCCTCCCATTGACGGCGAATGGCCGCAATCCATCGAGCCAGCCGTTGCTGTTGTTCCCGATAAAGCCACATCGCTTCTTCCGGCTCGATCGGCTGAAATTGGATAAAGTCACCCGGACGAGCCTGCGCGAGAATCGGCAAATCCACAGACGCAACCTGGGCGATGCGCGGGTAGCCGCCGGTTGTCTGGCTGTCCGCCATCAATACGATCGGCTGGCCGGATGCCGGGACTTGCACCGTGCCGAAAACGACCGCTTCCGAGACCATCTCCCGCTCGCGCACAAGCGCCAACGCCCGTCCAGAAAGCCGATAGCCGATCCGATCGGACTGCGTCGTCACCTCATAGCGGGCGGCGAAAAACTGGCGGCGGCTCGCCGGCGTAAATTCGTCATACTCCGGACCGGGAACCGCGCGCACCGTTTTCGTTTTCCCACCAATATAGCGGCGGGCGGCCGAAGCAAGACCCCAACGCATCCGGCCGATAACACGACGCCCATGAGTAACGCCGACCGGCAGTGCATCGCCCCGCTGCAACGGGCGGCCTGAAAGCCCGCCAAGCTGGGCTGGAACGTACGTGGAACGACTGCCCATCACGGGCGGGACGTCGATGCCGCCTGATACAGCGATATACGCCCGAAACCCCGTCCGACACACCCCTACTTCGAGCACATCGCCCGATTTGACGATCTCCGGTTTCCAAAGGGAAATCGGCTGCCCATTGAGCGTGCACGGGAAATCGCCGCCGCATACCGCAACGACGGCCTCGACGCGAAACCGAAGCGTCGGTCCGGCCATCGTCGCCTCAAGCACCGCCTCATCACCGTTGTTGCCGACAAGCGCATTAGCCAGGCGATACGCCCACGCATCCATCGCCCCGCCCGCCGGCACGCCGGCATGCCGGTAGCCAAAACGCCCGCCATCTTGCACGGTTGTAAACAACCCAGCCTCGATGACGTCAATCATGTTCCTCGCTCCAACGTGCAAATTCATCAGCCCCAATCGGCTGAAACGCGACGATATCGCCAGCCGCAAGCAAACTTGGCTTCTCTCGGTGCGGGTCAAACAGCTTCAGCGGCGTTCGACCGATCAGTTGCCAGCCGCCCGGCGTCGCAAGCGGGTAGACGCCCGTCTGTCCGCCGGCGATGCCGACCGAACCGGCAGGCACTTTTGTGCGCGGCACCGACCGCCTTGGCGTCGCCAAGCGCGGCGACAGCCCTCCTAAATAGGCAAATCCAGGAGAAAAGCCGATCATATAAACTCGGTAGCGTCCGGCCGAATGGAGCGCTATCACTTCGTCTTCTGTCATCCCATGGAAACGAGCGACATCCGGCAAATCCGGACCGAATTCGCCGCCGTAACAGACGGGAATGACGACCGTCCGCGCCGAACGCCGCACCGCTTGTTCAGACCGCCTGATGTTTTTCCTTAGCCATGCGCCTATGCCGATGTAATCGATCACCAATGGATCATAGTAGATGGTGAGTGACGAAAACGCCGGCACGATCTCCTCGATGCCTTCTTTTCGCTCGGCCTGAAGCCGGGCGGCCGTTTGGTGGACGATATCATTCACGTCCTCGTCAATGCGGTCTGAAAACCGAACCGTCACCGCATATTCGCATAATGGAAACAACGTATACTCCACCGTCATCCCTTCCCCCGAAAGCCGAGTTCGCGCGAAATGTCCATCGCCGCCTGCTTCAATCGCGGAACGATGCGCGCCACATCATCTGGCGAAAAGCGCTGTTCCGGCCCGGCAACGCTCAGCCCGGCAACCGCCGCGCCTTCATGGTTGAAAATCGGCACCGCAACGGCGGCCGAATAGTTTTCCAGCTCAGAATAGCTGACCGTATAGCCGCGGTCCCGGTCTTCTTCCAACAACCGGCACAGCGCTTCTTTGTCGGTCACCGTATGTTTGGCGATTTTGACAAGCTCGACTTGTTCTAAATAACGTTCCCGATCCGCCTTGTCCATAAACGCGAGCAAGACACGAGGGCACGCCCCGGCATACAGAGGGGCGCGCCGCCCGACTTTCGTATAGACGCGCACCGGCTCGGACGTCTCGACTTTTTCAATATACAGCGCCTCATCGCCGTCGCGAATGACAAGATTCACCGCTTCGTTCGTCTCCTCTTTCAGCCGCTTCATCACCGGCAGCGCCGCCCGGCGAATATCGAGCCGCTCGGCGACGAGCGCGCCAAACGTCAAGAAGGCTAAACCGAGCTCATAGTAATCGCCTCGTTTTTGCAAAAAACCAAGGACAACAAGCGACTGCGCCATCCGGTACACCGACGTTTTGGGCATCCGAAGCCGCTCGACCATTTCCGGCAGCGTCAACCGTTCGCAATCGAGAAACAAATCAAGCAGTTCTTTTGTTTTTAAGACCGTTTTATTCATCATTGCCCCTCTGTTCCGAATATTAGAATATTAATTCCAAAATACGAGTTATATATTTTTTATTATTATAATGAAAAGTGGAACAATTTTCTACCACAAAATGAAAAGCGCCCGCTGAACGGACGCCGTTGGATTCAAATCGATAAGCGTTTCAAAAACACATAACTCACTTTTTGATATTCCATTTTTTCCTCATAGAAGCGATGGGCGTCAACCCGCTGCAGGCCGGATGACAGCGAGACAATCCCGTAGCCGTGCTCCTTCGCCCATTCGTGCACATGCGACAGCAACGCTTTTCCATACCCTTTCGAACGTTCGGCTGATGTCGTGACCAAATCGCAAACCCAAATAAAACGGCCGTTATAGAGCGTGATCATCGGCATGAATCCGACAACGGCAACCATTTTGTCCTGATCATATAACGCCGCAAGCTTATACCCTTCTTTTTCTTGCGCTTCACGCACAAGCGCGACATACGTTTCTTCATCCAAATGAGTGCGCAGCTCCCGCATGACCGGAAAAGCGCTTCTTACTTCCTCCTCCGTCTCGAGCCAAACAAATTGCGGCATGACTCCCATCTCCCTTCTTCTATTTCTACATTCATGATATCCATGTTTGTCCAAAAATGGAACTTCCGCCTTTCCGCAACGTTGATCATCGTTTCGAAAGAAGACTCCCGCTTCAAGCGCGTGAAGGGCGCAGCCCAGCGATCAGTGGAAGATTGTCGGCTGATAAACCAACGATTACAGCTGCAGCCGCAAATACGGCCTCAGCGGTAAAGTTTGCGCCCGAACCACATGCCTTATGCGCAGAAGGCTGGGAGAAAGAAAACGCCAGCCGGTTATTCGCAAGCCAGCTGGATCGTTTTCATCCCCCAGCGCCCCTTTCAATGGACCGGTTGATCACGCCAGCGAAGCGAGCACAGCCGGCAAGGCCTCCACAACGTCCGACGCCAATACATCCCAAGGCGAATGACCGTGTTGAACAAGCCAATCAGCAGCCTTTCCATGCACGAACGCCGCATTGCTCACCGCAGGCTGCACCGCCTCGTGCTGCAACAAAAACGCCGCCACGATGCCCGTCAACACGTCACCGCTGCCGCCTTTCGCCAAAGCCGGGTTGCCGGTCGTGTTGACATATTGCGATCCATCCGGCGCCGTAACAATCGTATACGGCCCTTTCAACACGACATACACGCCATATTCCATCGCCAACCGCTTGGATAACCCAAAGCGGTCGTGCTCGACCTCGCGAATGGAGCGACGGACGATGCGCGCCATTTCCCCCGGATGCGGGGTGATCACCGTCGGCGCGCTTCGGCGGCGCACCTGTTCAGCGTAATCATCCCAGAAAAATAGGGCATCGGCATCGAGGATAAGGGGCACCGGCTTTCGCACCAACTCCCCAACAAGACGGCGCACCCCTTCCGTTCTCCCCATGCCTGGACCAACGGCGAGCGCATCGACATCCAGCCCGTTCCAATCGGCCGCGCCGGCAAACGCTCCCCCTTCGGCCGGCCATGGCCTGCACATCGCCTCGGGCATCCGATTGGCAACCGCTTCGTACACTGTTTCTGGAACAGCCATGGTCACAAGTCCGGCCCCGCTTCGCAGCGCTGCCTTGGCGGCGAGCGTCACTGCTCCTGCCATAGCTTTCGATCCGCCGACTACAAGCAGTTTGCCATACGTTCCTTTATGCGAGGACCGCCTCCGCTTTGGCATCGTCCGCATGACATCGCTTCGCTCCCACACGAACCGACGGGCTGCATTCGTTTTGACCACGAGCGGCGGAATGCCGATATCTACAACAGCGAGTTCCCCGTAATAATCGGCCGCTGGGAATGTGTACGCCCCAAGCTTCGGGCATTGAATGGTGAGCGTCATATCCGCGCGAACGGCCGCGGCGACATCACCGCCATCCGCCGGCACCCCGCTTGGCACATCGATTGCATACACAACAGCCCGCGAGCGGTTCAGTTGTTCAATGATTTCTTGATACGGAGAGCGAACCTCGCCTTTCACGCCGATGCCAAGGAGCGCATCAATGATCACGTCGTAGTGCGGCGCACGCATCGCAAACTCTTGTTCATTCCCTTCATACGGAATCCACGAATACCCGGACCGCTCGTACACCTCAAGCGCGGTGCGCGCCGCTCCTTTCACCTTTTCCTTTGGTGGAATGAGCCATACATCGGTTTCGTAGCCGCAGCTTTTCAACATACGGGCAACGACAAACCCATCCCCGCCGTTGTTGCCCGCCCCGGCAAGCACCGCCACCCTATCAGCGCGCGGAATCCGCCCTTTCAGCACCCGAAACAGCGCCTGCCCTGCGTTTTCCATCAACGAATCAGCGCTGATGCCGATCCGCTCCGTCACTTCTCGGTCGATGGCGTACATTTCATCAGATGTTACGACCGGAATCATTCTCCTTCCTCCTCTCTTCTTTTGGCCTTCGTCCCCTTTGGCGCTCCATCTTTTGCACATGTTGGCCATGGGAGAATCAGGCTTTGAGAACGAACCACGATGTCCGATGGAACGGTCTTTATGGAGCGTTCATGAAACGTTTGGCATTCCCTGCCGCGCCTTCCCATCATCAATGTATGATTTAGGGAAGCCTTGCCGGAACAGCCGGCGGCTGCGTCTAGGCGCATTTTCATTGGAGCGGCGTCATCCCTTTATCGCCGTGTTGCTCGCCTTGTCCTACCCGCTTATCCGCTATGCAGAAAAACGACGGCCATCGCCTTCACGATGACCGCCGCCTCGATTACGGCTGCTTGGCGATCACTTGCAGCCCAAACTGCAGGCAATCGTCGCAAATTGCCGCCAGCGGACCTTTGGCCAGCCTTGGTTTTTCTTTGAGACAAAACGAGCAGCGGCCGCCGCCATGCGCCTCTTCTGCCTCCAAGGCCAGCGTTTCCTCAAGTTTTTCCAATGAGAAGACAGCCAACGCCTCGTATACGTTATCAAGCAAATGATCATCAATATAGGCACATTTTCCTTCCCAACGGAGCGCGATGAGTTTCGCCGCCACCGCCATCCCTTCGTAAAACCGGCGCCGATCCTCGTTCTCCCTTTGCTCGGCCATAGCGATCAATTCATCGGCAAAACGCTCAAGCGCCCGAGGCGTGCATTCATCAAGCCACCGTGTTGTTCCGTTTGCCATATCCATTTCCCCTCCCACGTTTCTTTCCCTTTTCAATACGACAAACGGGCGTATTTTCCTTCTTCACTGCGGTAATTCATCAAGAAAACGAGCCCGCAGTTTAGGAGACGGCAGCTGGCAATGATCACGCTTTGGAACGAGACGATGCCGACGATTGGCAATCGCGTCATACATATGATCGCGCAACAGCCGAGGGATGAGAAATCCAGACGCTGCCAGCCAATTCCAAGGCCAAGCAAGACGACGTCCGATGCGCAGGACAGCATCAGATTTTACATAACAGCACCCGTTCTCGATGAGGACGACGCTGTCTCCCGCTGACATCTCCTGCTTGGCTAACAATGCTTGACCAACGGCGCTCTGTTGCGCCGCAAAGCGGAACACCGCCTGGCGGTCGCGGGCGGCGATCCAGTGTGCGCTCGCATGGCAAAACAGGCAATCGCCATCAAATAAGATGACAGGATGCATCACGTTCCCTCCATTGACCGGCTGTCGACCGGCTCGATGCAGGCGATCACGTCGTTTTTCGGCGAGTTGACCAGCGGCGCCACTTCGTACATGCGCATCTCGCTGCTCGGATACGGACGCAGCAACGATTTCAAATACTCGCTGTCGTCTAAACGCGGATCCAGCCAGTCTTCATGCTGCTCGGGAGGCAATATGACCGGCATCCGATCGTGAATGGGGGCGATGAGCTCGTTCGCCCTCGTCGTCATGATCGTGCACGTCTCAAGCGGCCCGCTCGCTCCCTCCCAGCGCTCCCACAGACCGGCAAACCCAAACGGCGCATCCGTTGCAAGCGTAAACCGATACGGCACTTTTTTCGATCCCTCTTTTTTCCACTCATAAAATCCATCGGCTAAAATCAAACAGCGCCGCCGCTTGAACGCATGGTGAAAACTCGCCTTCTCATCGACTGTTTCCGCCCGGGCGTTGATCATTTTGACACCGATGCGATCATCTTTCGCCCAAAACGGCACAAGCCCCCAGCGCATCATTTTGCCGATTCGCTCCCCTTCTTCCACAATGACCGTCAACACCTCCTGGCTCGGGGCGATGTTGAACCGAGGCGCAAGCGAACCTTGATAACGGAAACGAAACAACGCCCGCAATGTTTCCAAATCAACTGTCAACGTAAACCGACCGCACATGGCATTCACTCCTCGATTCGTTGATCAATGCCATCTTCATTCTCTATTTCTTCCATTATAATACAAAAAGCGGCCGAACACGAATCGCAGCCGCCTTACGAAGAAGTTTTTACCAATGAGCGCAAAAACGCCGACACTCTTTCTACATACTCATCGCTGTAGAGAGAAAAACTTTTCACATGATCCGCTTTGTCCGTCAGCCATAGTTGAAACGCATGCGGATGGGTGTTGTACAACTTCACACTTTCTTTGTATGGAATCGAACGGTCGTCTTTGCTGTGGATGAACAAAATCGGCCTCGGCGCGACACGATCGACGGCATGGATGGGCGAAGACACGCCTAGATCCAAATCGGCCAGCGCTGGAACGATCGCCAAAATCAAATACGTAAACGGCACATCGGGCAAGTGCGTCCATACCGGCATATTGGCGCGCAAATACGATTCGAGGTCGCTAAACGGGCTGTCCGCAATCACCCCGCGAACATCACTGTCCTCTGCCGCCGCCAAGATCGATGTCGCCGCTCCCATCGAAACGCCGTATAAGGCAACTGGCTCGCGATAGTGCCGCTTCGCGTAATCGATGACGCCAAGCAGATCGTCTTTCTCTTTGACGCCGATCGTAATCATATCGCCTCCCGACTCGCCGCTCGCGCGAAAATCAAACAAGATGACGCGGTACCCGTCGTCAACAAGCCGCTTGGCGAGCGGCAAAAACGGCACGTTTTTCTGAATCCGGTTGCCGGCATACCCATGGGCAAAAATGACCGTCATCTTCGCCGCTCCTTTAGGCGGAATGATCCAGCCTTCGAGCGCCGTTTTCCCATCTTTGCTTGTAAATGTCGCACTTTCATACGCCATGCCATAGTCTTTCGGCGTCATGGTAACCGGCTCGCGCGGTTTATGCGTCAGCTGCCAGCCGACATAAACGGACAAACCGACGCAGGCGAGCAACCCCAAAATGACAACGCCAATGGCCGCAGAAATCCAAACGCGCCGTTTTGTCCGGCGCGGCGTGCGCACCACTTCCATGTCCGTTTTCCCCTTCCTTTCTTTCATCCTACTTGTTGAATTGCTCATTTGGCAGTCAAAAAAAGAGATGTCCGCCAAAAACGAACATCCCTTTCGCCCATGGCCCGCTTCATGCCGCCAACTTACGAATGCGCGAGCGGCGCAGACGCTCCTTTACATCTGACGATCAAGTCAAACTCGCGCACCGACGTCATGCGTTCATCGACGAGCCCGCGCTCCCAAACATGGCGCAAAAACAGCTCAGCGATCAACCTGTTCCGTTCGTCTTCTTGCCCGCGTTCAAGGGCGATGATGCTCAAATACAGATCGCACATCCGATTGGCGATCGCTTTCGCGTGGAACGTCTGGACCTCTTCCGACTGGCCGTTAAGACGCGCCAGTGCTGCCCCCCATTCCTTAAGCCCTTCTTCGACCGGGCGGGCGAGCGGCTTCACGTCAGCTGCCAAACGCTCAAGGCGCTCCTGCATCTCGGCGGCAAACCGTTCGTGGATGCGATATTTGCGCATCAACCGCAGCACCTCGAGCGCCAAAATGTTCGCCGTCCCCTCCCAAACCGTCAGCACTTGCGCATCGCGCAACAGGCGTGGCGTGACAAAATCTTCAATATACCCGTTGCCTCCATGCATTTCAATCGCCTCATGGCTGAACGCGATTGCCTCTTCGGCGGTGCGCATCTTAAGGAGCGCAATCAGCAGCCTGAGCCATGCTTTCTCCGCCTCGCTCGCTTCATGCGGCGCGGCCATGACGCGGTCAAACAAGGCGATCATGTCAAAGCAGGCGCTCGTTTCCACTTCCTGTCTCGCCGTCAAATTGGCAAGCGTCTCGCGCACCATCGAGTAATCCGTCAAGACATGGCCAAAGGCAGTGCGTCGCTCAGCGTATTGTTTCGCCTCTTCAAGCGCCCGCTTCATGATGCCGACGGAAGCAACCGCATTGCAGACGCGCGAGAGATTAAGCGCTTCCATCATATAGTAGAAGCCTTTCCGCGGATCGCCGACCACATACGCCTCGGCCCCGTCAAACACGACTTCGGCCGACGGCACGGCGCGCACTCCTAACTTATCTTTCAGGCGGCGAATCGAGATGCCGTTTAACGTCCCATCTTCTTTGCGCCACGGGACAAGGAACAAGCTCAGCCCTTTCGTCCCCGGCCCGCTCCCGTCGATGCGCGCCAATACGAGCGCCACGCCGCAGCGGCCGGCATTGCTGGCAAAATATTTTTCCCCATATAGTTTATAATGGTCGCCGCACGGCACAGCACGCACCGCGTTGGCGCCAACGTCCGACCCGCCTTGGCGCTCGGTTAAAAACGTCGCCCCTTCATACAGTTCGACCTCACCGGTGGAAGTGACATGGGGCAAGTACCGTGCTTTTAACTCGTCGTCGGCGAAATGTTCAAGCACATAGGCGGTTGCCATCGTCAGCGTCACCGGACAATAAAACCCGGGCTCAGCTTGGGATAAAATGTACCCTTGGGCGTACGAATACATGTAGTTTCCTTTTCTTCCAAGCTCGGGAATCGGTTTGTGCACATAACCGACAATGCCCGTTTCGTACGTCTGTTTTGCCGTCTGCACGTATCCTTCATTTACCCATACTTCGGAAATGTCGTTCCCAAACCGGTCGTACTTGATGAGGCGCGGCTGCCCTTCGCGGTCGGTGTGCACGGCGCGGCGGTCGACGTCCGTCAAGCAAAATTCGTAAAACGACGCGAGCTTTTCTTCCGCATACCGATACAATTCGTCATCCAAATGCCGTTTCAAATTCGCCAGCAAATTCGGATCGACTTCATAAAGCGGTTTCATCGTCTCTCCCCTTTCCCCTCTTCTTATCGTCCCTGTGCTCCCTGCGCCGTCGTCTCCCACATCCGCAGCACTTGTTTCAACACTTTTCCCGTCGCATTGCGCGGCAGTTCAGCGATCGCCTCATACAGACGCGGAATTTTATAGTCAGCCAGCTTGTCAGATAGGAAACGCTTGCACTCTTCCGCAAGCGGTTCGAGCGGTTGGCTCAATACAACAAACGCTTTTGCTGTTTCGCCCCACTCCGGATGCGGCACGCCGATCACGGCAACATCGGCGATCGCCGGATGCGTTCGCAGCACATCTTCGACTTCCTTTGGATAAATGTTGACACCGCCGGAAATGATGACATCTTTTTTCCGGTCGACGATCCAAATGTAGCCGTCTTCATCGCGGCGCGCCAAATCGCCGGTGTACAGCCAGCCGTCTTTGATCACCTCGTTCGTTTTTTCTTCGTCCTTGTAGTATCCTTTCATGATGCTCTCCCCGCGCAGCACGATCTCCCCGACCTCGCCGGGCGCAACTTCCTGTCCGTTCTCATCGACGAGGGCCACCTCGCAATGAAGAGCGGCATCTCGGCCGACGCTCCCCGCTTTTTCGCCATGCTCCTCAGGAGACAAGTACGTCCCGTTCGGGCCGGCTTCGGTCAAACCGTATAAACACATCATCCGCCCGGCGCCAAAGCGGCTGGCGACAAACTTCACTTCCTCACGCGACAGCGGAGCCCCGCCGTACATCCAGCAACGGACCGAAGAAAGGTCGTATTCGTCAAACCGCGGATGCTTCGCCGTCAACAAATACGCCACTGGCGCGCCGAAAAAGTGGGTGATCTTGTGACGCTCGACCAGTTCGAGCAACGCATCCGGGGAAAACGCAGGCGCTAGGACATGGGTCGCACCGACGTACGTGCCGCCTATGAAAAACAAATGAAGCGGCGCTGAGTGGCTGAGCGGCATGAGATGCAGCAGGCGGCTTTGACGGTCGATTTTCGTTTCGATCACGATCATGTCCGCAACCGTGATCACATTGCGATGCGTGAACAACACCCCTTTTGGCCGCCCCGTTGTCCCCGATGTATACAAAATCGTCGCCTCATCATCCTCTTTGGCTGGGCAGACGATCTCTTCTGGATCACCCGAATCGATCAACTCCTCGAGCGACAGCCAACCGCCTTCCGCCTTCCCGGTCTTCACCCAGATTCCATCGCTTCCACCGACAAGCGGGGCGAGCACTTGATGCACCAAATCGTGGGCGATGAGCGCCTTTGCCTCGCTATGGCCGAGAATATACTGCACCTCAGCCGCCGTCAAGCGCGCGTTAATCGGCACAACAACCGCGCCAAGGCGCAAAACGGCAAAGTACGAAACGGCAAACTCTTTGGTATTGGGCATATACAGCGCGACTTTATCGCCGCGTCCGACACCAAGCCGAGCCAATGATGAGGCCAAGCGATTGACCATGCAGTTGACCTCGGCATACGACAGCGATGATTCTCCTTCGATGACCGCCGTTTTCTCTGGAAATTTCCTCGCATTCCGGGCGAGCAGCTCTGAAATGTTCATCCATCCGATTCCTCCCATTCTCGCAATCGCTGTTCAAAATCGGAAAGCAGCGCTTCCATCTCCGCCTTCAGCTGAAGCAAATCCTCGATCCGCTCGCTCACCTCCTTCAATTTCCGCCGCCCGTATTCGACCGTTTTTTCAAGCTGTTTCTTCCCCGTGCGATCCTCATCAAACAGCGCAATCATCTCATGAATTTCGTCAAGCGAAAAGCCGAACCGTTTGCCGCGCAAAATGAGCTTGAGTTTCGCCCGCTCCTTTTTCGTATACAGCCGCTGCCCTGACTCGGTCCGAATCGGGGAGAGCAATCCGCGTTCTTCATAATAGCGGATCGTCCGTGTGCTCACATCAAACTCTTGCGCCAAATCGGAAATGGTGAAATAGTGCATGGCCATCCCTTTTCTAGAATCAATATTCTGAATTTTATTTTAATTGACGTTTACGTAAAAGTCAACGAATATGAAAGCAAAGAAACAGTCATCCTCCCCCTTCTCCGTGTCCATTCTCTCCGCCATCCAACCATCAATATGGAAAAAATGGATCTGGGAGCCGTCGGCGAAAGGAGACATCCTAAGCCAATGCAAAGAAAGAGACAGTCGACCGAACGCACAGGTCATCAGCACTGAAACGCTTTTCCATTATTCATGGCGGCCAGAAGCGAATCGGACGGCATGGGTCGATATACGCGCCGCTGATTCCCTGGCGAAATCACCATGACAAAAGAAAAAAGCCCCTGTCTAAGGAGCCGTTTCCTCACCCGCCCGCCCCGGTGTAAAAGCGCAAGGCAAACCGCCAAAAGCGACGGGCCAGCCATAAAAAGAGAATGGCCGCAGCCAAAGCCGCCAGCGCTGTCGGGATGCGCCATTTTCCAAGCAGCGCCAAAGCCGGCGTATTGGTGATCAACACCGCCGGCAAGATGTAGGTAATCACCAACCGCACCGCCCCGCGGTACATGCTGCCGGGAAAGCGGGCCGTATCAAAAAACGAATCGAAAATAAACGACAAGTCATCGATGCGCACGACCCAAAACGAGGTCGTCATCAACATCATCCATAGCGAATAAATGAGCAAAAGAGAAGCGACCATCACGATCAGAAACATGCATACGTCGGCCGCCGATGGCACGTAGCGTTCAACATACAAGCCGAAGCCGATGACGCCGATGCCAAGCGCCACATCGATAAGCCGCCAAAAGACAAGGTGGCGGAAGCTGACGTAAAACATGCTGTCGACCGGTTTCGTCAAAATATAATCGAGCGTGCCGCGCCTGACATGCTCAAGCAGCCTTGGCATGTTCGGGCGGAGCGCAAAATCGATGAATCCGCGCAGCGTATTAAAGACGCCGAGCAGCACAAGCACTTCCCCATACGTCCAGCCGCCTAAGCGATCCGTCTGGTAAAAAAAGATATGGACGGTCAACAGAGCGATTGCGATGCCAAAAAAGCTGGCGATAAAATTGCCGAAAAATTCGCTCCGGTATTCCATTTCCTCGACCAAACAAGCGCGGAAAAACTCGCGGAACACCCGCCCGTATCGCCGCATGTTCATCCACCTACCGCCTGATTTTTTCTCATCCCCGCTTTCCACAGCCATTGCAAAGCACCAATCAGCGCCATCATCCACCCGGCGGCGATCGCAAAGCCGCGCGCCAACTCTCCTCCATCCGCCGCCCCGGTGGCGATTTCGATCGGAAAACTGATCATATAGCGAAACGGCAGCCACTCGCTCCATTCGCGAAGCTGCGGCGGAAGCAGCTCAAGCGGCGCGATCCGTCCTGACAAAAACAACGAAATGACGTCGATCACGCCGTACACAGCCGCCACTTTCGTCATCCAAAACGCAAGCAACCCGCACGAGTAACTAAGCAAAAAACGAAGCGCCGCACCCAATACAACCGCCATCAAAAACAACATGATTTGACTTGCCGTCATGTGAGGACGAAGCGCCGGCCAAAATGTCGCTGCCACTACCCAGACAGGCACTAAAATGACGGCAAACAGCCATTTATAAATGATGTTTTCCGCGATCGCCCAATGGATCGGGTGAAGCGGCCGCAGCAACCAATTCGAAAACGTCCCTTCGCGAATTTCACGGTCCAGCTCCCATACATCCCACGCGCTCGTCATTCGTTCGACAAAAATGACGGCCATAAAATAAAAGACAAACGAATCGCTCTCTTCCGGATGAATGTTCATCCAGACAAACATCGTGATCAGCGGCTGCGTGATCGCACCCGTCATCCAGACGAACGTCGCCAAACGATACGCGAGCATTTCGATGTATTTCATCCGCAACAAAGCGATATATTTGCGAATCATACACGCTCCTCCTGAAACGCGCGCGTAATCACTTCCTCAAGCGGCGGGTCTTCAATATTGATGTCGCGGACATCAAACCGCTCTAATAACCGCGCTGCTGTCCCCGCCGCCTTCTCGCGCGCCACCCGCAATACGACTGTTCCTTCTTCGATTTCCGCCACTTCGCCATACTCTCCCCAATCCATGTCCGGAACCCGTGAAAACCGGACTTCCAATCGCTTGTACGGCGCCAGCTTCTCCGTCAGCACTGACAGTTCCCCGTCGTAAATCAATCGCCCGTAGTTGATGATCATCACCCGGTCGCAAAGCGCTGCAACATCACCCATGTAATGCGATGTCAACAAAATCGTCGTCTCGTGCTCCCGATTGTAGTCAACGATAAAGCGACGCACGTTTTCTTGCGTATGAACGTCAAGCCCGATCGTCGGCTCATCCAAAAACAACACTTGCGGCCGATGCAAAAGCGCCGCCGCCAGCTCGCAGCGCATCCGCTGCCCGAGCGACAGACTGCGCGTCGGCTTGTCCAACAGCGGCGCCAAGTCGAGCAGTTCCGTCAATTCCTCGAGCGTCTGGCGGAAAGCCCGATCGTCGATGTCATAAATGGCTTTATTGACCAAAAACGTCTCCATCGGCGGGATGTCCCAAATGAGCTGGCTTTTTTGCCCCATCACCAAGCTCATCATTTTTTTAAACTCCGGCTTTTGCTCAAACGGCACAAACCCGCCGACCGTGATCTCTCCTGATGTCGGATGCAAGAGGCCAGCAAGCATTTTCATCGTCGTCGTTTTCCCCGCCCCGTTTGGACCTAAAAAGCCGACAATCTCCCCTTTTTCAATCGTAAACGAAACGTCCTTCACCGCCTCAATGACGCGGTAGTCGCGCCGCCATAAACTGCGCGCCGCCTCAAGCCATCCCGCTTCGCGGCGATGGACGCGGAACGATTTATGCAAATGGCTGACACGGATCACCATGTTCATCCTCCAGTATGTGCATACTACTGACATTCTTTTGTTATATCACATTCGAAGGACGCGCCGCAAAGAAAAACGTTTCGTCATCTTTCTTCTATCATCTCTTTCTTTCGTCATGTATAATAGAAGGAGAATCGAACCAGAAAGGGGATTGTCGAATGGGAGCGATCTCAAATGAAATGATTTGGCAAGCCATTAAAGAACTTGCCGAGCAGCTGCAACAAACGAACGGACAAGTGCAGCAACTGGGCCAACAGGTGCAACAAACAAACGAGCAAGTGCAGCAACTGGGCCAACAGGTGCAACAAACAAATGAGCAAGTACAGCAACTGGGCCAACAAGTCCAACACCTTAACAGCCAAGTGCAGCAGCTGAACCACCAAGTACAGCAAACTCATGAGCAAGTCGACCAGCTCGCCAAACAAGTGCAGCAAACGAATGAACAACTCAACCAATTAAGCCAGCAAGTGGCCGACATGGACAAACGGATCACCGATGTCGCCAACGGCCAAAACATTTTAGTTGAAGAGCTGTTCGAAAACAAAAAGGAGATCAAGCGGGTCAAAACGGCGCTCAATATGTACTAGACGTCAGTCCGCTCCATTTCGTTGATCTCTTCGACGTTTAACGCTTGTTCCATATCCTGTGTGAACATAGCCATCATCAAACAACATCCCCCTGCTTACGTCATACTAAAACTCCGAATCATCGTCGCCGCAAATGAAGCCCGGAAGGTTCTCCTAAACAGATCTTCCGGACTTTCTCATCATGAAAACGGACACCGTCTCGTCTCATCGCCCCAACATCTCTTTCACCGTCGTCCGCTCCTCAATCACCGATGGATTTCCAAACTGGCCTAGTCCGCTTGCTTTCTTCCATGCCCCCGACTCCTCTATTTATAATTCACTAATACATAGAAAGGTTGTTATTAAGCGTCGTCACTTAATAACAACCTTTCGCATTTCAGCTTATCTGCGTCTTCGCCGCCAGCGTCTTCGCCAGCTCGAGGAAAAAGTCGAGCGCCTCTGGATTGGCCATTGAGCCCGGGTTGACTGCCTTTTCGAGCGGGAAGCCTAAGAGCAGTTTCCGGATCGGAATCTCCATTTTCTTTCCATTTAGCGTTTTCGGAATTTGCTTCACCTCGTAAATTTCATCTGGAACAAAGCGCGGCGAGACGTGTTGCCGAATCGATTGGCGGATGCGTTCTTTCAGCTCGTCATCGAGCACTGCGCCCGGCTTGAGGACGACAAACAGCGGCATAAACGATTGCTTGCCCATCATTTCCAAATCGACAATGAGGCTTTCGAACACCCCGTCGACCGCTTCGACCGCACGGTAAATTTCGCTCGTGCCCATGCGGACGCCGGCGCGGTTGATCGTCGAGTCGGAGCGTCCGTAAATGACGCATCCCCCTTGTTCGTCAATTTTAATCCAGTCGCCGTGCTTCCAGACGCCCGGGTACGTGTCAAAATAGCTGTTCCGATACCGTTCGCCGTCTGGATCGTTCCAGAAAAAGAGCGGCATCGACGGCATTGGTTTTGTAATCACAAGTTCACCGACTTCATTCACAAGCGGCTGGCCGTTTTCGTCAAACGCCTGCACATCCGCGCCCAACGCGCGGCACGAGAGGATGCCGGCGCGCACCGGCAAAATCGGCGAACCGACGACAAACGCGGTGCACACATCCGTTCCGCCGCTGCATGATGCCAGGCAAATGTCATCCTTGACGTTTTCATACACCCAGGCGAACCCTTCGACCGTCAGCGGCGAACCGGTCGAGAGCACGGCCTCGAGCTTTGACAAGTCATATTGCTCTTTTGGCTTCAGGCCGAGCTTCATGCAGATGTTGATAAACGCCGCGCTTGTGCCAAAATGGGTGATGCCTGCCTTCTCGGCGAGCTCCCATAAAACGTTGCCATCCGGATACGTCGGGCTGCCGTCATAGAGCACGATGGTCGACCCGGCCAGCAGTCCGCCGACGAGAAAGTTCCACATCATCCATCCAGTCGTCGTAAACCAGAAAAACGTGCTGTCTTTCGTCAAGTTTTCTGAAATAGTCAATGCTTTCAAATGTTCAAGCAAAATGCCGCCATGCCCTTGGACGATCGGCTTCGGCAAACCGGTCGTTCCCGAAGAATACAAAATCCAAAGCGGATGGTCAAACGGAACGTCTTCATAGACGAGCTCCGCCTTGTCCGCCACGACATCATCCCACAGCACAACGCCCTCATCCGGTGCTTCCATCTGCCCGCGCCAATACGGAAGCAGCACCGTCTTTTTCAATGACGGCAATTTGGCGCGCAATTCGGATACGACCGGCATTTTGTCAAATTCTTTGCCGTTGTATTGGCAGCCGTCGACGGCAAACAAGACAGTCGGCTCGATTTGCGCGAACCGGTCAATGACGCTGCCAGCGCCAAAATCCGGCGAGCAGCTTGACCAAATGGCGCCGATCGAGGCGCACGCCAAAAACGCCATCACCGTCTCGGGGATATTCGGCATATAAGCGACGACGCGGTCGCCGCGCTTCACTCCCATCGCTCGCAATGCTTTGGCGATCGCCGCCGTTTTTTCGCCGAGCTCCTGCCATGACACTTCCCGGTACGGCACGCGTTCCGAGCGGAAAATGATGGCCGGGCGGTCGGCGCGCGCATGCCGGAAAATATGTTTCGCATAGTTGAGCGCAGCGCCTGGAAACCACTCCGCCCCTGGCATCTTCCGCTCCCGCAGCACACACTCATACGGCGTTGCCGCCTGAACACCACAATATTCCCAAACCGTTTCCCAAAATTCTTCAAGATGCTCAACTGACCATGTCCATAGTTCGCGGTACGAGTTAAATGACAACTCCTTTTTCTCTTTCAGCCAGTCCATATACCGTCGAATGTTCGATTGCCGAATTTGCTCCTCCGTCGGCTGCCAAAGAATCGTCCCTTCCGTAATCGCTTTCATTTCATCGTGCGTCAATGGACGCCGTCACCGCCTTTCTGCCGATAGTTTGTTCAGACTATTCATATGATAACATGATTTCCTATTGTTTTGAATAGTCGCCAGTTCGACAACTCTGTCAGAAAAAGATGAAACAAATTTGTTGACAACAGCGAGGCAACTGGAATATGATAAACACAAAAGTTGGTCTAAGCAAAAAAAATGTCTTTTATAAAAAATATTAACCGGAGGGAAACTTTTATGGCACAAGGAAAACGTTGCCGCCTCTCCGATATGAAACCGGGCGATCGATTTCGCATCGAAAAGGTTGATGTTCCTGATCCTATGTTAAAAAGGCGGTTGCTTGATTTGGGATTTGTACCCGGCGGGGAAGTGAAGGTTGGACAAAGAAGCCCGCTTGGCGACCCGACCGCCTATCGCGTTTGTGGAACGACGATCGCATTAAGGAAAGAAGAAAGTGACTATATTTACGGGGAGAAGATCAGCCATGACTGATATGACGTATACGATTGCCTTAATGGGAAATCCGAACACCGGCAAAAGCACGTTGTTCAACGTCTTAACGGGCCTGCGCCAACATACCGGCAACTGGCCCGGGAAAACGGTCACTCATGCGGAAGGAGAATGCCGCCACCGCGGCACGTTGTACCGGATCGTCGACTTGCCGGGAACGTATTCGCTCTATTCCAATTCAGCCGATGAAGAGGTGGCGCGCGATTTTCTCCTGTTTCAACGTCCTGACGTCACGGTCGTTGTGGTCGACGCTACGGCATTAGAACGCAACTTGAATCTAGCGCTTCAAGTATTGGAAATGACCGACCGCGTCATTATCGCTATCAATTTGATGGATGAAGCGAAAAAGAAAGGCATTCATATCAATACAAAAAAATTAGCCGTCAAACTCGGCGTGCCGGTCGTGCCGATCTCGGCCCGCAACCGGGAAGGAATCGATGCACTGCTTGATACAGTGGATGCCATGGCGCATGGCCGCATCAACACCAACCCGCTTTCCATCCGGTACAGCCCGGAAATCGAACGAGGCATTGCCAAACTTCTTCCACTCGTGAAAGACGTGATGGGAGACACGTATCCTGCTCGCTGGATCGCTCTTCGTCTCCTTGACGGCGATACATCGCTGCTTCAAGCGCTGAAACAACCGCCGCAACCATTGATCAAGGAGGGGAACGCGTATGCCTGTTGCGGATCCATCAAATCGATTTGACCGCTTAATGACAGAAGCGAAATCATTGGCGCCGGACAATGTGCGCGAGCAAATCGTTGCCGCCATCTTTCAAACATCGGCCGAGCTTTATCGAGAATGTGTCAATCATACGAAGAGCGTGAAACGTGATCGAACGGAACAGATTGACCGGATCGTCACGTCGAAGCGGTGGGGATTTCCAATTATGCTGGCGCTTCTCGCCGCTGTCCTTTACATGACGATCGCCGGCGCCAACGTATTTTCCGATTCGCTCGCCCGCTTGTTCGGAACGATCGAAACGTATCTCACCATGGCCTTTCAAGCGATTCACGCCCCCGACTGGTTGCACGGCCTCATTGTACTTGGCCTATACCGCGGCACGGCTTGGGTCGTCAGTGTGATGCTGCCGCCGATGGCGATTTTCTTTCCCGTATTCGCTTTGCTCGAAAATTATGGCTACTTGCCGCGTGTCGCCTTTAACATGGATCGCTTGTTTAAAAAAGCGGGGGCGCATGGCAAACAATCACTGACGATGGCCATGGGCTTCGGCTGCAACGCGGCGGCCATCATGTCGACGCGCATTATCGAATCACCGCGCGAACGAATGCTGGCCATTTTGACCAACAACTTCGTCCCCTGCAATGGACGTTGGCCAACGCTGATCCTGCTTTCCTCCTTATTTATGGCAGCCGGCTATACAGGCGGATGGAAAACGTTCGTTACGGCGGGTGTGGTCGTCGCCATGGTGTTGTTTGGCATCGTCGTCACGTTGACCGTTTCATGGGTCTTATCCAAGACGGCCTTGCGCGGCATTCCGACCCATTACACGCTGGAGCTGCCGCCGTACCGACGCCCGAAAATCATGGAGACGATCATCCGGGCCACCCTCGACAAATCACTCTATGTGCTGAAACGGGCGGTAACGGTTGCGGCGCCGGCCGGCATTCTGACATGGGTGCTCGGCAACGTTCACGTGGGAGATACGACCGTGCTGGCGTATTTAGCCGACTGGCTTGACCCATTTGCCAAAGCATTGGGATTGGATGGCTACATTTTGATGGCGTTCATTTTAGGCTTGCCAGCCAATGAAATTGTCGTGCCGATTTTGCTGATGGGCTATTTATCCGCGGGGGCGCTCACTGAAGTCGATGGCCTGCATTCTCTAAAACAAATTTTGCTTGACCACGGCTGGACGTGGCTCACCGCCCTTAATATGATGCTGTTTTCCCTGCTTCACTACCCATGCGGCACGACGCTCGTCAACATTTACAAAGAAACGAAAAGCGCGAAATGGACGTTCGTCGCCTTTGCCTTGCCGACAGCGATTGCCATTGCGGTCACCTTTACGACCGCACAGCTGGCGAGATGGCTCGGGCTCGTATAAACGGCGCAGCCCCGCTTCCCGATCGAGGAAAACGGGGCTGTTTTTTTGGACAACTAGACTTGATAAGAAAAAGCAGTTCTTCACCAAACGTTGTACTGGAAGGCGCCCACTCATAGCTTTCATCCATTTCTTGAATCATGAATGAGGTTGCATGATGGCGCAAGAAACCGATCCGATTGGCCAAGCGCATATTATGGCGATGAACCGAAGAAACAGCGCCGCCTCCAATTCTCCATCCTTCTTCCCTATCTATACTTCCTTGACTTCTTCTAGATGGGAAACATCGCCTTCCACAACCAGGTGAAACACGTCCGCATTCACCTCCACAATCGTCACGCTCGTGCCGTACATATACGGCGGCGCCCACAGCTGGTCAAGCGGCGCGCCCTTGAACGCCGCCATAAGCGTTTTCAGCACGACGCCGTGGGTGACGATTAACACCGTTTCTCCCTCGTGCCGCTCGATGATGCGCCGCACCGCTTCAAGCGCCCGCTGCTGCACGTCGCAAAACCGCTCGCCTCGCCTTGGAGCGTACAGATGGGGCGCGTTCCAAAAATGATCGAACCCAGTCGGATCCATTTGCCGAATCTCGTCATGCGTCTTGCCTTCCCAATCGCCAAGACGAATCTCGCGCAGCCGCTCGTCTTGATAGATCGGAATGAGCCGCCCGCCGCGGACGAGCTCGGCCGTTTCCAGCGCCCGGCCGCTTGTGCTTGTGTAAATCGCGGCCAATTCCACCGCTTCAAGCCGCTTTCCAAGCCGCATGGCGTCTTGCCGCCCTTTTTCCGTGAGCGGCGAGTCTTGCCAGCCTTGCATCCGCTTTTCGACGTTCCACTTCGTTTCCCCATGTCTGGTCAAATACAAGGTTGTCCCCATGTGTTCCTTTGCTTCTCCTCTCTATTCATCTATCGATCATTCAACCGCCCGCTCAGGCAAACGAAACGCAACAGATCCGCTTTTGTCCGTTTTCATCTCTGCTTGAATGCCTTTTGGCAACACTGCCATTGGATCTGTATGGCCAAAATCGGCATCATACACAACCGGAAACTCGTACCCGCGTGTCATCCGCTTCGTTTCACGAGTTTCGTTAACTCGATTCTTTCCGGCGTTTCGATGCGCTCGATGGCACGAAACCCATGGCGTTCGTAAAAGCGAATGGCCGGCGCGTTGCCGCTTCCGGTCGTCACGACGATCTCGCTTATCGACGGCTCTTGCTTGATCACAAAGTCGAGCAACGCGCTGGCGATCCCTTGGCGGAAACAATCCGGATCGACCATCAGCCGGCAAAGGCGAAGCGTCTTCCCATTCCGCTTGCAAGCGATCGCCCCAACGAGTCGTTCCCCTTGAAAATAGCCGAAAAAGCGCTCGCCGCATCGTTGCAGAGAAGCGATCGTATCGTGAAGCGGCGGGAGCGCCGTGCTGCCGATGATCTGCGCCTCGATCGTATACGCGCGCCGCTGTAGGTGCAGCACCTTAACGGCCGTTTCGTCGTCTGCTATGTGAAGTTCCGCAATCATGCTCCTCTCCCTTTCGATGGCGAAAAAGCGGCCGAGCCCGGCCGCTTATCATGAATGAATCACTTCCTCCATCGCCTCTTGCAGCGAATGAAAGCCTTTTTTCTCCCGACCGTCTTTTCGAACGGTCCATTCCTGCTTCTCAAGCGCCAGTTCACCGCGTTCGTTTTTTACAAACGGCATGTGAATGGTGATCATCTCATCGTCTTTGTTGATCGTATAGCCGACATAATAGCGATTGCCTTCACCATGCTCTTCAAAAATGCCGACTTGGTCGAGGCCATACGCTTCCATCATCGGCTCAAGCGTGTCGATAAACTCGTCGATCACGACGCTTCTTGGCACAAATTCCATCTTCTTTTCCTCCTCTTTGCCCATGCTCAATGTTAGTGTGCGGCAAAACGAGGAAAAGAATGAACGGAAATGATCGGCTACGCCGGCGGTTCGCCGCAAGCGTTGCGGTTGTGTTCTTCTAGCCATTGTTGCAGCTTTTCCGCTTCAAGCGAACGGCTGAAATAAAATCCTTGCGCGTAGTCGCAATCCATTTGCGACAGAAGCGCCACTTGCGACTCCGTCTCGACTCCCTCCGCCAACACTTCAATATCCAAACTTTTGGCTAAATGAATGATCGTATCGACAATCGTCGCATCTTTCGAATTTTCCGCAATGCCTTGAATAAAACTGCGATCAATTTTCAACAGCGACACCGGCAAATTGCGGATATACGCGAGCGAAGAGAAACCGGTGCCAAAGTCATCGATCGCCGCCTGCACACCGAGACGTTGCAATTCGGTTAAAATGTGCTGCCCTGTTTCGATGTTTTCCATCAGTCCGCTTTCGGTCACTTCCAAAATGAGCCGATCGGGCGAAAGCCCCGTCTCCCGCAAAATGCGCTTCACATGCTCGATGAGCTCCGGACGATTGAGCAAAAACGGCGACAAGTTGACTGCGAGCTTGAGGCCCGGAAATTTTCTTTCCCACTCTTTCACTTGACGGGACGCCTGTTCCAACACCCATAATGTAATTTCAAAAATAAACCCGCTTTCCTCCGCCAACGGAATGAAATCGAGCGGCGGAATTTCACCGAGCGACGGATGACGCCAGCGCAAAAGCGCCTCAACCCCCATCGCCTTTCCTTTAGCAAGTTGCACTTTCGGCTGATAGCATAAATACAACTGCCCGCGCATAATGGCAAACGGCAAATCTTGCTCGATCACCGCATGCCGATGCTCGGTCGGCCGGTAAAAGGCATAGCCGTTCCGCCCCCGCTCTTTCACTTCGTACAACGCTTGATCGGCATATTTCATCACTTGCTCGATCCGATCGCTGTCTTTCGGGAAAAAAGCGATGCCGATCGACAATGTTGATTGAATCAGCTGTTTTTCGTAATAAAACGGCTCGTGAAACGAACTGACAAGCCGCTCCGCCAAGGCGGTCATCTCTGTTTTCGTTATGTTCGGCAGCAAGAGAACAAACTCATCACCGCCGATGCGGGCAAAAAAGTCGCCGGGACGCAACGCCCGCTCGACGCGCTTGACCGCCTCGCGCAAAAAGTAATCGCCGGCTTGATGGGAAAAATGATCGTTGATCCATTTGAATTTGTCAAAATCCAAATAACAAAGAGCAAACGGCGTCTGACTCGCGATCAGCTCATGAATATGCCGCTCGAAATAGCTGCGGTTGGCGATGCCCGTGAGCGAATCGAAGTAAGCAAGCTGACGGAGCTTTTCTTCGTACCGCTTCCGCTCGCTGATGTTTTTCACGGTCACAATGACGCAATCGAGCGTCCCCGCTTCATCGATGATCGCCTTCCCTTGCGCCTCCATCCAAACCCATTCGCCTTTCTCGCCTTGCTTGCGAAATTCGGCGGATTGCGTCTCGTATGTATCGTACAGCTCAGCCAATTTTTGTGCCACGACCGGGGCGTCATCAGGGTGGACAAATGTCAGCACCTCTTCGTATGACACTGGAAGACGCTTGTTTGTTTTTCGCTTCCATGACGGCGGAATGTATGACAACTCACGATTGGGAGAAAAAATCAACACGTAATCGTTCGAATGCTCAACAATCAGCTGCAGACGCCGTTCCGCTTCGGCAAGCCGCGCTTGCAGGCCGCTCTCCTCCGCTTGGCGGCGAAGAACGCATAAGACGGCTGCCGCCTGTCCGTTTTCGTCAATGATCGGCGACACCCCCGCGACCAATAAGCCGCCAAGCAACTCCCAGCGAAAGGCAGCCGGGCGCTGTTTCACCCGTTCAACCAACGCCCGTCCTTCGACGGACAGCGTCCTCTGTTCTTCTTCACTCAGCGCCAAGCCGGCAAAAGCCGGATTGTTGTAAATGATCACGCCTTGCAAATTCAAGATGACCACTGCTTCTGTGAAGTGATGGAAAAAGGCCGTATATTTGTCCATGCAATTGCTACCTCGCCGTTTCACCAAAATAAGCGATGTCCACACTTCCATTTTCACGAAAATCACGGCAAAAATCAACAAATTTCGCAAACATTTTGTCAAAAATATGGAACTGCCCGCCGGCGGCCTTCCGGTCACCCGGTTTGCCGTTGGCGGGCGCGAATGGGACACGTTTGACAGCACGTTCCCCCATTTGTTTTCACGTACAGGCAGCACGTCGTCCGCTGCATGCCGCTTGCTCCTTTAAAAAAGCGGCGAAGTGGGTTGTCTTTTTGTCCAAACAACCGGCCGTCTGCTTCATGAATAAGGAAGCGGAAATCATCGCGCAGCCGGTCGGCGACCGGGGCAAGCGACTCATCCTCAAGCCAACGTTCATATACCCAGTACACATAAATCGCGACATTTTCCCATAAGATGAGCGGCGATACACGCGTCAGGCGCCGCAACCGGACGATGAGCGGAGCGAACAAGCCGGCGAACACGTCGCGAACGGCCTGCTCGCGCCAACCGCTGCGCTCAATGCCGCACATCTCCGCTTCCGGCGGCGCAAGGCGAAAGCGCGGCATCCACATTTCCCCTTCGCCGTCCGTATCAAGCCATATTCGCTCAGGATCGAGCACAAGCCGCTTGTTCCACACCGACATGGCGTATAAGGCCATCGGCGCCAAAAAGCTTAGGCGCTTGACGAGCATCGAAGCGGCAACCGCGTCGTTTGCCGCCCCCATCTCGGCGCGGACGTGCGCCACATACTTCGCGAGCTGCCCGTCATCATTCAGCAGCCGGGCCAACAACATCGATGACGAGACATCAGCAGCTTCGCTCGAAAAACGGTACGTTTCCAACGCTTTCACTTCTTCTTCACTTAACCTCATCACGATACGCCTTCTTTCTGTAGGATGCGCCGCCCTTTGCCGTACGGAATGCAAAGCGGAGTGCCAAAGAGCGGATCGTACGTAATTTGACAGTCCATTTGGAACACATCTTTCACGAGCTGGCGGGAAATGACATCCTCCGGCTTCCCTTCGGCGTACACCGTTTTGTTGCGAATGGCGACGAGATGATGCGCATAGCGGCACGCTAAATTCAAATCGTGAAGCACCATGACGATCGTCCGCTGTTCTGTTGCATTGAGTTCGAACAATAAATCCAAAATATCAATTTGATGCGCCAAATCTAAGTAAGTGGTCGGCTCGTCAAGCAAGATGATGTCCGTTTCTTGCGCCAGCGTCATGGCGATCCATGCGCGCTGGCGCTGGCCGCCGGACAGCGAATCAACCGGCCGCTCGGCAAGCTCTGTCAGTCCTGTTGCTGACAAAGCGCGCACAACCGCTCGCTCATCTTCGTCACTCCATTGCTTGAACCACGTTTGATACGGGTAGCGCCCTTGCTTCACAAGTTGCAAAACGGTCAGTCCTTCCGGAGCCGTAGGCGACTGCGGCAAAATGGCGAGCCGGCGGGCGATTTCTTTTGTCGGCTGTTTGGCAATCTCTTTTCCATCAAGCAAGACAGCGCCGCCTGCCGGCTTCAACAGACGAGCCAAGGCGCGCAGCAACGTCGACTTGCCGCAGCCGTTCGCGCCGATGAACACCGTGATTTTTCCTTTCGGAATCGTCAAATGCAACCGGTCAATAACGATCGCCTCGCCATAGGATAGCGTCAACTCTTTCGCCTGCAACCCATGCATGCGCATCCCTCCTTATAATTTCCGACTTCGGTACAATAAATAAATGAAATACGGTGCTCCAATCGCCGCGGTAAACACTCCGGCCGGAATTTCCGTCGGCGCCAAAAGCAGCCGCCCAGCCAAATCCGCCCCCATGACGAACACACCGCCTAACAGCGCAGCGGTCGGAAGAAGAGCGCCAAACGCCGAACCGACAAGGCGGCGCGCCATATGCGGCGCCATCAGCCCGACAAAGCCGATGCCGCCGGCGAAAGCGACCGCGCCTCCGGTGAGCGCGGTGCTCACCAACACAAGCCCTAACCGTTGCCGTTCGACCGCGCCGCCAAGCCCAATCGCCAGCTCATCGCCCAGCTCCTGCACATTGACATGCCGCGCGGCCAATATCGCCACAAGGAGCAGTCCGATGACCCATGGCGCCATGAGCGAAACGTGCTGCCAAGAAGCACCATACACACTGCCCGTAATCCACACGTTTGCCTGGCTCGCCCGATAGATGGGTCCTGTGATCATCAACAGTGTCGTCAACGCCTGCATGAGCGCAGAAACGCCGATGCCGACAAGCACGAGCCGAAGCGGGGCGAGGCCGTTTTTCCACGCCAGCATATATACGAGCCAAGCAGCGGCCGTAGCGCCGAGAAAGGCGGCAAGCGGCAGCCAGTGGATGCTGACGGTGAGGGAGTTGTTTTCATCGCTAAACAGCGCCAAAAAAGCGACGACCGCGGCCGCCGCCCCGCCGGTGATGCCGAGCACATCCGGCGAAGCAAGCGGATTGCGCACCATCCCTTGCAAAATCGCGCCCGCGGCCGCAAGCGCCATTCCGGCCAGCCAGGCAACCAACACGCGCGGCAGGCGGAACGTCACAATCACCGTCTGATGAATTTCCTCTCCGTATCCGAACAGCGCGGCAGCGGCCTCAAGCGGGGACATGCGCATTTCGCCGCTGCCAATGCTGATCAGGAAAAGTAAGACGGCCGCTGCTATGAGCGCGGCGAGCACCGCAACAGCTTTTTTGTCATAGAAAAACGAGATGTGTTTTCCCATTCGGACCGTGATGTATTTTTTCATTTTGCGGCGATCCCCCTGCGGGCAATGTAGATGAAAAATGGAACGCCGAGCAAGGCGGTGACGATGCCGACCGGCACTTCGCGCGGCATCAGAACGTAGCGCGCCCCAATATCGGCCATAAGAAGCAAAATCCCGCCAAGCAAGGCGCAGTATGGAAGCAGCCAGCGGTGGTCGACGCCGGCCAGCGCCCGCGCCATATGCGGCACCATGATGCCGATAAAGCCGATCGGACCGGCAACAGCGACCGAACCGCCGGCGAGCAGGACAACTAAGAGAGCGGCGGCCGCTTTAATGAAGGTTGTCCGCTGCCCGAGCCCTTTCGCTACATCGTCTCCCATCATTAAGATGTTGACATGGCGCGCCAGCAGCATGGACCCAAGCCAGGCGGCGGCCAAATACGGAAAGACGGCTGCCAACAGCTCGAGCTTCCGGCCGGCGACCGACCCGGCCAGCCAAAAGAGCACTTCTTCAAGCGCTTTTTCATTCATCGCCAGCATCCCTTGCGTCAGCGAGGCAAATAAAGCCGCGACCGCCGTGCCGGCGAGCGTCATTTTGAGCGGGGTCAGCCCGTCCTTCCCCGCGGCGCTGATCACAAACACGATCAACGCCGCCATCGCCGCCCCCATAAATGCGACCCAAGACAACATTTGCAATGAAGAAATGGAAAAAAAGGTGACCATCACAACAATCAAAAAACCGGCCCCGGCGTTAATGCCGAAAATGCCTGGCGAAGCGAGCGGGTTTCGCGTCAGCGCTTGCATGAGCGCTCCGGCCATCGCCAAGCTGGCGCCAACGGCAGCCGCAATCAACGCTCGCGGCAGCCGAACCGTCGCCACGACTAAATGGGCATTCGATCCATCATTGTCGATGAGAGCCGCCACCGCCTGCCGCCAACTCGTATCGGTATATCCGCAAACGATGCTCATCCACATGGCGGCAAGCAGCACAATCAGCAAACCGATGAGGCCAACCATTTTTTGACGGTTTGTCACCAGCATCTCTGAGATCTCCCTTGCTTCATTTTCTATATCTCTATCGTCAAGTCTATTTGATAATGACTCTCATCGTCAATGTTTTTTCACGTTTTCTTATGATTTTTTTATCATTTTTTCATTTTATAGTTGACAATGATTCTCACTTTTATTACTATATAACACGGAAATGAAATTCATTATCAAATACAAAGGGGGATTGGCTAGAAGGCCGGTGAAAAAA
>NZ_JHUS01000031.1:0-22782 GCF_000691465.1 Geobacillus sp. CAMR5420 | reverse complement strand
TTAATTCACCGGCCTTCTAGTGAAATCACGACATCTCACCCTTCTTTCCGCCTTCATCCTTTCCCTCCTGCTTCTTGCCGGCTGCGGCGGAAAACAGGAAGAAACGGCCAAACCGAAGGACAGCAATCAATCGAAAGAAGCAAGCTACGCAGTCGAACACGCCATGGGCACGGCCGAAATCAAAGGCACGCCCAAACGGGTTGTTGTATTGACAAACGAAGGAACAGAAGCGTTGCTGGCGCTAGGCATAAAGCCGGTCGGCGCCGTCAAATCGTGGACGGGCGATCCGTGGTACGACCATATTAAAGACAAAATGGACGGCGTCAAAGAGCTCGGTTTGGAATCAGAGCCGAACGTCGAAGCGATCGCCGCCTTGAAACCAGATTTGATTATCGGCAACAAACTGCGTCATGAAAAAATTTATGAACAGTTGAAACAAATCGCTCCAACCGTTTTCTCTGAAACGCTGCGCGGCAACTGGAAAGACAACTTTATGCTCTATGCGAAAGCCGTAAACCAAGAGGCAAAAGGGAAACAAGTCATTGCAGAATATGACAAACGCATTGAAGACTTAAAAGCAAAACTCGGTGACAAGCTGAAGATGAAAGTATCCATCGTCCGCTTTATGGCCGGCGACGTGCGCATTTACCATAAAGACTCGTTCTCCGGCGTCATTTTGGATCAACTTGGCTTCGCCCGCCCGGAATCGCAAAACGTAAACGACTTTGCGGAAACCGGCGTGACGAGAGAACGCATTCCAGCAATGGATGGCGACATCCTGTTCTACTTTACATATGAGACGGGGGACGGCAAAGCGAGCGAACTTGAAAAAGAATGGATCAACGACCCGCTCTTTCAAAACTTAAATGTCGCTAAACAAGGAAAAGTATACAAAGTGAGCGACACGATTTGGAACACGGCTGGCGGTGTGCTCGCGGCTCATTTGATGTTGGATGATATTGAGAAATATTTCTTGCAAAGGCAATAATCGCCCGCTAACGAAAGGCAGAAGCGGTCAGCTGCTTCTGCCTTTTTCCTCTTCCATCATTCCTGCCCTGTGGCTCGTCTCGACGCTAACTTCATTTCCCAAGGGCAAAAATATATAGATGCAATTTAAAGCTTTAACATTTTTCGTCTTTGCCGGTCATTGCATCCGACTGTCGAGTGACCGAACAACGCCGCTTCCAGACCCATGAATGGGTCTGTGAAGCGAGTCGTTGTTCGGTCTTCCGTCACGCTAAGGCGTGACGGAGGCAAGCCACACGCTTGCCTTCGACAGTCGAAAATGGGCAAACCACTTTTCTGTCAAGGATATGTTAAACTTCTTTGTTGCATCTATATAGTTGCTGCTTATCCATCGGTATGGTACATTCAAAATGCAAACCTCGCACGGAAAGGAAGAAAGATGGTGAAACGCTCTACCTTCATCACCGCATGTGTATTGTCATTCAGCGTTCTGCTCTCAAGCTGCACCGATGACGGCGTTCAGGAACAAAGCCACTCGCAGATGACGAAAACCGCCACCGGCGATATTCGGGAGACGACAAAATCGATCGAGCATTTGCCAAGCTTTTTGAGCGCGTTTGAAGAAGAGATGGCTGCCTTGTACCAACAGGCTGCTGAACACCGCGAGCTGCTTGAGAATATCCCTTGCTATTGCGGCTGCGGGCAATCAGCTGGCCATAAGAACAATTATGACTGCTTTGTCTATGAAAATAAAAAAGACGGCTCGGTCGTCTGGGATGATCATGCGACCAAATGCGGCGTCTGCCTCGACATCGCCGCTGAATCGATCGCCGCTTACGATCAAGGGAAATCGATCAAAGACATTCGGCATATGATCGATGAAAAATATAAAGAAGGCTACGCCGAACCGACGCCGACAAAGCCGCTCTAATACGAACGAAAAAAAGCGCCAAATCCGGCGCTTTTTTCATTGCAGCCAGTCCCCCGTTTGCCCCACCGAGCGCCCACTGCTTTTCGATCAACAGAAACAAGGCTGCTGAAACTGGATTTCGCTCCTCTCAAGGAGAGTTCACAAAGGCTTCGCACAGGCAACATCAACACCGGCTGAGCGCGGCGTACAAGTCATGCAATGTTTCGATGCCGCGCTGGCGGAATTCATCAAGCAAGATCGCCCATAGCTTCGCCATCGCTTCGACGTCGCCATCCGCCGTATGGCGGCGCGGGCAACGGATGCCATAACAAGCTAACGCATCGTCAAACGTCGGGCACGAATGGCCGATCAGCGTCATCATCGGCTGCAAGTCGACAAAACGTCCGCTCCATTTTTGCCGATAATGGCGCCAAAGGGCATGGCGCAAAAACGCCAAATCATGGCCGATATGATAGCCAATTAAGACGCCGGCGGCAATAAACGGCACAAACGTGCGCAGCGCCTCGGCAAGCGGCGGAGCGAACACCACATCCTTCGCCTCAATGCTGGTCAAGGCGGAAATATGTTCCGGAATCGGCTTTTCCGGCTTGACGAGCGTCATGTACGCATCCGTCACGACTCCTCCAACCGTTTTCGCTGCCGCCATGGCCAAAATTTCATCGCCTTGCTCCGGGGAAAAGCCGGTCGTTTCCATATCGATGATGACAAACGGGATGTCAGTCAAACGGTCATGCCAATCGATGATGTGCTGTTTTTCCTTTTGCAGCGAGCGAAGCCATGTTTCCTGTTGCAGCGAATGGTCATGCCCAAATAAGGCGGATGATGCCTCGCGCGGAACGCCGAGCGACAACAAGCGGAGCGCCCGTTGCCAAAACCGGTGCCGCTCATGCATGAATGTTAGCCACCCGCCGGGCGACAAAGCGCTGCAACCGTTTTGCGGTGCGCATCGCTTGTTTCAGCTGCTTTTGTTCCGTCCGCTCAAGCGCCCGCCATAACACATATTCACGTCCGTCCCCCGCCTCAGTGCTGTACTTAAGGCGAATCGAATAGTAAACAGAAAGCGCCTCGCAAACGGCGTCGGAAAGCGGCGCCGTCAATACGCCATTCGCTTCAAGCGCCCGCCGCCGCTCGGCTGTGCCCGCCGTCGGGACGTGCGCAAAACAGGCCAACCATTTCAGAGCGTTAGTGAGTTGCACGTAGCCGCTTTGTTTCATATGAACGGCCCCGCTGTACGGCCCCCATCGCTCCGTTTGCACGTTGCCCAGCCAACCGAGCGGAACCGGAGGAAATTGAACGTGCTCGCCCATGCGCGCCAACAGCGGCGGCCGTTTGGCCACCGCCGCAAACAGCGCCTTTCTTGCCTTCTCAGCCAATTCTGCTTCCCCATAAAGAGGCCGCATATCCATTGCAATCAACAAAAAACGAATGTCGTTCGGCCACCCGCTGTCTAAATAGGAAGAAAGTTGTTGCTCCCAACCGCGGACCGACTGCGCCCACCGCTTGTTCGTCGCCATCACGTAACCGGAGCAGTACGGATAGCCGGCCTCATGCAACATGTCCACCCCAACCGCCGCCATATGGCGGATGAATTCATAACAAGCCGCCTCCTCTTCCTCAGGACAGTCGAATAAAATGCCGTGGTCCTGGTCCGTCCAAATCGTCGGCTCACACCGGCCGATGCTTCCCATCACATACCAGCACCACGCCGGGGGACGAATGTCGACCGACCGTTTCATCGTCTCCCGCTCCGCAAGGAAGAACGCGCGGCGAAGGATGGCTTCATGCACACAAACGACGTCGCCTGCAAGCTGCTTCATTTGTTCAGGTGCTAGACAGCGCCGCAGTTCGCGCGCCAGTTCATCGTGGCAAAAACGAAGTTCGGCGGCCGACTCGGCTCGGTTTAGCCGCTCGACCACCTTTGCCGCCAACGATTCCATCACCTTTCCCCTCCTGGCTACTGCTGGGCGAGGGTCTTGGGCTGATACGCCGGATCGAGCTGTTCCGGATAGCCATAAGAACCGTGCTCGCTAATATCAAGACCTGAAATTTCTTGTTCCGCCGTGACACGCAGCCCGATCGTTTTCTTCAGGGCATATAAGATGACAAACGAAACAGCAGCGACATACACCGCAGCGCCGAGCACCCCGACCGTTTGCACAATCAGCTGATCAAATCCGCCGCCGTAAAACAGTCCAGCCTTCCCGATGCCCGTGATCTCGACTAAACGCGGCGAGGCGAAAAACCCGGTTGAAATCGTGCCAATAATGCCAGCGACACCATGGACGGAAAAAGCATAAATCGGATCGTCAATCCCTTTGCGTTCAAAGTAGATGGATGTCCAGAACGTAAACGACCCCGCCACTGCACCGATCACAACCGCCGCCCACGGTTCGACGAACGCGCACGCGGCGGTAATGGCAACCAAAGCCGCGAGCACGCCGTTGACCATCGCTGGAATGTCCGCTTTGCCGACCAAAATTTTCGCCGTCACAATCGCGGCGATCGCTCCCGCCGCGGCGGCCAAATTCGTCGTCAGCGCGACATAGCCGAAAAATCCGTCGCCAACCGCCATCGTGCTGCCAGCGTTAAAGCCGAACCAGCCGATCCATAAAATCAATCCGCCAATGACCGTATATACTTGGTTATGCCCAGGAATGACGTTTGGAGTCTTATCTTTATTGAACTTGCCGATGCGCGGCCCAAGCAAAATTGTAGCCACGAGCGCCGCAATCGCTCCTTGCAAGTGAACAACGGTCGAACCGGCGAAATCTTGCATTCCCATTTTTCCAAGCCAGCCGCCGCCCCACACCCAATGGCCGATCACCGGGTAAATGGCGATCGTAAAAATCGTGCCAAAAAGAAAATAAACAGACAGCTTCGCCCGCTCAGCGAAGCCGCCCCAAGCGATGGCCAGCGACACTCCGGCAAAGCCGAGCTGGAATAAAAATTTGAGCTCGAGCGGCACATTCGCCCACGACAACGAGTCAAACGTTCCTTTTCCTTCTCTTAAAAACCATCCTTCCGTCCCGATGAAGCTATTCCCAGCCCCAAACGTAATCGCAAAGCCGAACGCCCAAAACGCCAATGAGGCGATGGCAAAGCTTAAAATTTGTTTGCCAGCCACATGCCCGGAGTTTTTCATGCGCGTTGATCCGGCCTCAAGCAAAGCAAACCCTGCCTGCATGCCGATGACGAGCACCGCCGAAAGCATGACCCAGAGGGCATCCAGCCCAAGCGTCAACGTTTTTTCATCCATTTTACGCATCCCCCTTTTGTCATTTATCATCCCTTTTATATGTCATAATATATAACATAAACCAACCAAAAGCAACGCGTGTTTTTGGTTGCAATCGGTTTCAAACACAAAAAGTTTGTTAAATTTCTTAACAAAAAAGAATGCCCCTCATCACGAGGGGCATTCCTCACAGTGTTACGCCACACGAATGGGCTTGCCAAACGGCACGCGCGGCATATAATCGTCCGGCACAAGCCAAAACACTTCATAGTCGACTTCGAGTTCTTCATAAAAATAGCCGGTTACATCGGTGATGTAAAACAACGTATCGATTTTTTGCGCAGCGGCCCATTCCAGCACTTCGGTGTACGACGATTTCCCGTGCTTGAAATATTGAATCGTCGCCACGCCAACCGGAGAGACATCGCGAATTTTAAAATCCGCTTGGACGAGCAGCGTGTCCGGGCGCAGCTTTTCAAACAGCTTCACAATGTTTTGAATGAGCATTGGCCGCTCCGGACGGTTTGATGTGTCGATCGCCAACGCGATGGAATGGTCTTTCCGCTCTTTGAGCAACGCCAATAAAGCCCGCTGCCATCTCACGATGATCATCCCCCTTATATCGGTGAATCGCCGTGCGCACTACTAGTATAGACGACGATGGGGGAAAGTACGAACTGTTTTTCTTTCCTTTTTCCCCTCCCGTTTCACAAACATAAACCAAAACGCCAAGGAACAGCTCCTTGACGTTTCTTACTACTGCGAAAGGGGGATGTTCGAACCATTTTCTTGATTCACTGCCGCCTCAATCGTTCCTTCTGCATACACATCGCTTACCTGTTCGCGCGTCTCAGAGAGCGCCTCATACACAAACGACTCGTCCCCGCCATCTGCCGGATCGTATTGCTGCCCCGCAATCGCAACGGGCCGTTTCTTTTTCGTCATCCACCATTCCTCCTACATGAATGCTGTTTCGTGATTAGTGTGAAAACAAGAGCGAAAAATGAACAGAGGAAGTTTATGGATGATGAATGCATATAGAAAGGCAAACGTGGCAAACTAACGAATAAACAACGATCAAGAGAGGATGATAGCCCCGATGAGAAAGCCAACACGAAACGACAGCGTTGAACAGCAACAAAAAAAGCAGCAACCGGACAAAGACAGGGAAAAACAGCCGGGATGCGGCGATAAAAAACTAGAAGGTCCAAACCATCCAGCAGAATAAAGGCGGCGAATCCCAATGAGACATTTGCTTGCGTTAGTGCTGAAATATTTGCTGACCGCCACGGTGATGTTTGCCATTTTACCGCTGTTTTTGCGCATTTCATCGGCAGAGATTTTATGGTTCAGCCTTTGGCTGACGCTTGTCGCCTATGCGCTCGGCGACTTGTACGTTCTGCGGCGCCTTGGCAACGTCTCAGCGACGATTGCCGACTTTGGACTTGTGTTTGTGGCGGTATGGATCGGCATCGGCGCGTTTTATGACATCGCCGGCGCCGCCATATTAAACGCGGCGTTTTTCTCTGCTCTGCTTACAGCGTTCGGAGAATTGCTGTTTCACGCCTATGTGCTGCGATTTGTCACTGTCGAGCACGGTGAAAAAGACGCCCCGCTCATCGGCCGCCAATGGCAAACGGAGGCGGCAGAAGAGTTTGATGTCCGCGCCGCCCGCCCGGACGGCAACGATCGTGAACGAGCGGAACAAGAGGATGAACAGCATCATCAAGAGCCTCCCCATCCCCCCATCCTATGAAGGAGGAACAAATGTTGGCGGCTGCAGTCTGAGACGCCAGCCGCTTCTCCTTCCTTCCAAACAGGGCTTCAACGTGAATGACTCCACCTTTGTTTGGAACATTCAATGGCTGCATCTCCACTTCGTTTTGGGTTGCGCCCTGTACAAAAGGGAAGTGGGGGAGCTTCAATTGGGAAATCATAACACAGATGGCGAACGAAAAAACGGGTGTCTTCTCGTTCGCTAGACACCCGTTTCGCATGAGGATCTTTGGTTTTTCGGCGCTTTCTTCTACAGCCATGGGCGGATCCATCGGACGTTTGGCCGCAAGCCGAAACAGGACGATCTCCTATCCGCCCTTATTGCTCCGGTCGCTTCAGCGCAAGCAGCGTCTGTTTCAATTCCGCTTCCATCGCCGCCAGCTCGCGTTCGGCCTGCTGCCGTTTTAAGCGGCCTTCCGCTTGGATTTTCAACGTTTCTTCGAGCGTAGCGATCAAATTTTCTTGTGTTCGCTTCAACGTTTCGATATCAACCAAGCCACGCTCGTTTTCCTTGGCGATTTCGATGCTGTTTGTTTTTAACATCTCCGAATTGCGCAATAACAGCTCATTCGTCGTTTCGGCGACCTGCTTTTGCGCCGCAGCCGCCCTTTGCTGCCGAAACAGCGTCAAGGCAATCACGACTTGATTTTTCCAAAGGGGGATGGCATGCAAAATCGACGATTGAATCCGCTCGACAAGCGTTTCGTTCATATGCTGAATCATGCGGATTTGCGGTGCCGTTTGAATCGTCACTTGCCGGCTGAGCTTTAGGTCATGCACCCGCTTCTCAAGCCGCTCGGCAAACTGCCGCAAATCCTGTACATCCTGCCATGCCATTTGGTCGCCGGAGCGCTCCGCTTCCGCTTGCTTTTCTGGAATCGTCTTCGTCCGCAGCTCTTCGAGTTTGTATTCCGCTGCCGCAATATAAATATTGAGCGCTTCAAAATAGTCTTTGTTTTTTTCATAGAGCGTCTCAAGCATCATGATGTCGCGAAGCAACAAATGCCGGTGCTTCTCAAGCCGATCAGCGATTTTGTCAATTTCAACGCCGATTTTTTGGTATTTCGCCACCATCTCTTGCAGCGGCTTGGCCACTGCGCCGAACAAGCGGGACAGCCACCCTTTTTTCGCCGGCATTAGGTCATCGGGGTTGACCTCCTTAATTTTGGCCATCAGTTCGCTGATCACTTCGCCGACCGGCCCAGCGTCTTTCGTTTGCACATGATGCAAAATCGCATGAGAAAACTTCGACAGCTCGGCTTGCGCCGCCACACCGTATTGCAAGACGGCCTGATGGTTGGCCGGGTCGATTTGTTTGGCGAGCGCAAGCGCTTTTTCCCGATGCTCAGGCTTCAACGCATCAAGCGCGCGCGCCGGCTTTTCTTCCTCCTTGAGCCGCGATTCGGCCGGCGAAGAAAACGGCTTTGCAAGCAGCTCATCAAGGGAACTTGTCCGTTCCAGCCCTTGCAGCCAATCCGTCGATTCCATCCCGTGATTCCGTTCGTCCATCGTCATTCTCCTTTCTTTGACAGCGGCAGACGAAGCCCATCCGATTGTCGGAGCGATCGCTCGAGCCATTTCGCTTCCGTTTGCAGCGACCAGATGTCGTTCGATAACACCTCAAGCAACTGCCGTTCAGCCGCTGAAGTCAGCTCGTCAAGCACTCTTTCCGTCTCCTGCAACGCTTTTGCCATATCGGCGCTTTGCACCGGCTGCTGCGCCAAATAAACGTATTTCTCCACCATCTCCACCGCCGTCGGCCATTCGTTTAAGAAAAATGGCTGGGCGAGGCGCAGTTGATGTGGTTGTTGCTCGATGGCGCGAATGATTCGATCGACGATGGCACTCAACCGGGAAACCGTTTGCCACATCACCACAGAACGAAGCCGATAGCGAGCGCGGCGCAGCCGCTTCCATAACGCGCGCGCTTCGCCAAGCTGGCTGCGAACGTAGACAAGCTCCTCAGCGGACACATCAGCCGGCAGGCGATGATGCCGCCTTTTCATGATGGCGGACACCCCCCACATCGCCCCCATTCCGGATAAAATCGAAGGCCAAAAGCGAAAATCAGCAGTGATGAATACGATCACCGCGACGATGACCCCTGCGTTCCATGAGACAAACCAACGCCATATCGTACGAAGCAGCTGCTTCATTGTCCCTCTCCTTCTTTATCTTTTCTTTCATTATAGCATGTCCATTCCATGATACGTACAAGCACCCAAAGAAGTTTCATCGCCAACTGGACGGCGCGCATAGGACAATGGCCGTTTCGAATAGGCTATAGTAACAGGGCCATCGAAAGGGGAATCGGGATGAAAGCGATCAATTGGCAGCTTGTCTCCTTTGTCGCGATCTCGCTGTTGAAAGAATATTGGTGCTATGCCGGACTGCCGCGCGTCTACTATTGGCAGGCGGCGGATGATGACAAAAAAACTGCCTAACAGCAGAAGGAGGGAACACGATGCAGCCTTGGCACCGCCCCACACCGCCAACCGCCTCCCGCGCCGCACTGACCGTCACCGGCCAAGGGACAGTCAGCGCCAAGCCAGACACCGTCCTCATTGCGATCGGGGTGCGCACCGAACACGTCCATATTCAAGAAGCGCTTGCTGACAACGCGAAACGCACCGACGCAGTCATTGGAGCACTCAAGGCGCTTGGCGTGCAAACAGAAGATTTGGAGACGACGGCGTTTTCCATCTATCCCCAATACGAACATCACAATGGAGCCGACGTATTATCCAGCTATAGAGTCGAACATTGGCTTGAAATCACCGTCCGCGACCCTAAAAAAGCCGGCGCCATTTACGAGGCGGCCGTTGCCCATGGAGCAAACCTCGCCCGCGGCTTGGAATTCCGTCTAGCAAACGAACAAGCCCATTACCAGCAGGCATTGGCGTTGGCCGTGAAAAACGCCAAAGAAAAAGCGCTGGCCATCGCCCGCGCTCTCAGCTTGCCTCTTTATGACACGCCGATTGAACTGAAAGAACAGTCATCGATCCGGCCGACGCCATACGGTCCGGCTGTTCTCAGCGTTCCCTCATCAGCGCCGCCTGTGCAGACGCAAGATGTTGTCATTACCGCCGTCGTGGAAGCGGTATTTGCTTATTCGTTCATTTCGTGATGTCGACTTCATGGACGCGGGCGCCGCCAAACAGCTCGACGCGGGTGGTTTTCTTTTTCCCGTTCGAATGGACGATGGTCACAGCGTACGCGCCCGGCAAATACGGGCCGATTTTTTTGACAAATGGGTCTTTCGTCGCCTCCTCTTCCGTTTTCACCCCATTGACGACAAGCGACGCCTCCGGATCATCGACGCGCACATGGAGAAAATAGAGGGCTGGCTCAAACACATACCGGTCCTCAAACACATGAATCGTAAACACCGGCGGGTAAGATGTCAATCCTTTAATATACACGTGGCCGCTCTTGCGCTGGCGGGCAAACTCCCGATCTAGCTGTTTATACGCTTCTGGGTGCCGTTCCACATACGCGAACAACGGCGCCAACGTTTTCTCGTTGATCGGCACGCTTTCCTCCGTCACCCGCAGCATCGCCTGCAAAGCGGCCACATCGCGGTCTTCGATCGCATCTTTTAAACGCATAATGGCCATTTCTCGGCTCGCGGCCGTCTTCAACGCCCCATACCCGCTCCAAAGAAGCGTGCTCGCCCCCCACAGAACGACGATGGCGACAAGCAGCCAGCCGATGAGACGGTATTGCTTTTTTCTCCTCTTTTCCCGAGACAAAACGCGCGCCTGCTGCCTCTTTTCGCTGCGCGCCAACGCCGCGGCGCCGTTCTGACCGCCGCGGCTTCCCGTTTCCCCCTCAATGGCATCCGGTTCGAACACGCGCGGTTTCATGAGCGCTTCCCCTCTCCTTCTCGCTGCCTAGTTCCACTTTATGTCAGAGACAGGGAATATATGTTACACGAACAACGGTGCGCTTTTTATTATACCCGCCTGAGCGAAAAACGGATAGCCGTTTGCACCGCCCATTATCGCGAAAACGAAGCGTTCGGTCGCTCCATTCGCCGCCCGACTTGTTGAAACATCCAGGCGTATAAGGCCGCGCTTCCTAGCGCCAGCATCCCAAGGACAACGAACGTCCATGCATAGCCGATCCATTCCGCAGCGACGAGCGACAGCGGCGCCAACATCCGCCCGATCGTAAAACGGAGACTGGCGGCGGCAAAATATTGGCCGCGCATCGCCTCCGGAGCCAAGCGGGAAATGAACGACTGCTGCAAGCCAGCTGTCATCAACTCAGCCAGCGTAAACAGCGCCATGACCGCGATCAATCCGAGCAGCGAAGACGTTTGACTAAACAGCCACATCGAGATGCCGTATAAGACGGATGAACCGACAAACGCCTGCCGCTCCGAGTAGCGAGACATCCAACGCGTCACAGCCACCGTGCATAGTGCGACCAACAGACCGTTTTCGGCAATGAGCCAACTAAAGGCGCTCGCGCCGTCAATCGTCCATCCTGCCAATGTTTTATAGGGGATCGGAGAAATATTTTTCAAATAAAAAAGGGCTGACCCAAAAGGGTGTTTTTCCTTAAACCAAACACAACATATTGTTTCATGCCTATCATAATAAAAAAAGTGTCCCGATCCTTTTGGGACACCCTCGACTTGCATTTCTTTTGTCTCTTACTTGCGGATGAATTGCTGCGTCCAAATATATCCATTTTCTTCAAAACCAACGCCGATGTGCGTAAAGTTTTTGTTCAAAATGTTCGCGCGGTGGCCTTCACTGTTCATCCACGCATTGACGACTTCCTGTGGTGTGCGTTGGCCTTTGGCGATGTTTTCCCCGGCAGCCGTGTACGAGATGCCGAATTTTTTCATCATCTCAAATGGAGAACCGTACGTCGGGCTGTTGTGCGAGAAGTAGTGGTTCACGGCCATATCGCGCGATTTTTCGCGTGCGACTTTGCTGAGGGCCAAGTCAACTTGAAGCGGCGGCAAGCCGTATTTTGCCCGCTCTTTATTCGTCAGTTCAACGACTTGTTGCTCATAGGCGTTTAAGCCAGTTGCTTTTTGCGGTGCTGCTGTTGGGGCCGTCGCTGGCGTTTTCGCCGGTGCTGGCGTATTCGCAGCCGGTTTCGTCGCTGGCTGTTTGACCGTTGCCGGCGCTTGCGGTTTTGTCGTTGGCTGTTTTGCCGCCGGTTGTTGTGTTGCCGGTTTTACGGGTTGGAACGACACGAACGGGAAGTATTGTTGCAGCCATTTCTCAAAATCTTGAACGTTTGTGCTGACATATTTTACTTGGTACGCATTCGCTGTCGGACACGTCGTCCCAGCTGCTTCCGTTTTCGTTGCCGCGAACGAAGCGCCGGCGAGTGCGACCGAAGCTGCGATTGTTGCTACCATTTTTTTCTTCATCGGAATTCCTCCTTGTATCCTCTATTTGAAAGTTTCAGAGATATTGCGTCCGTCAGTCATGCCTACACGATGAGATTCGAAGAGGAACGGTTTCGTTGTTCCCTTGCCTTCGCCCTCATTATAACACGGGTTTTTTGTAATATTTTTGGGCTAAAATGGAAAAAAACGCAGGCTGGCAACACCCGGAAAAACAAGCGCTTGTTTTCATTGCCAGTTGGCTGCCCATCACGGCAGTTGCAACGATTGGAAGCGGCATCCTTTCACTAACTGCCCTTCCTTTTTCCCCTCTATTATTCTAGCCACCCACATTTTTCTAGGAAAAAGGGAGTTGACAGCCTCTTTTTTGGACCATTTCGTTTAACAATTGTTACAGCTGTGTTACAAAACAGGGGAGATATTCACATTCTTGTTTTAAAAAAGAAGCTGGTGGCGATCAGCCCCAGCTTCTGTCATGATCTTTTTCGTTCCTAGTCGACAACGAGCACCGTTTGCACTTCATTCGGCTTCACCTCGACGGCAAACGTCCCGCATTCGTCCGCCGCGAGCGAGTCAAGCGGCTCCTCGTTGAGATTCGCGCGAAAAACGCCCGAAAACGGCTTGTTCCATTGGAACGCCGCCGTCGTTATCGTTGGCGTTGAATTGTAAAAGAGGAGCTTATCGGCATACAGCCGCACCCGTTCGTCAAAGCGCATCGATCTCCATCCCCCACCGTCTCATCGTTTGCTACTATTTTAGCAAGAACGGATGGCGGTTGGCTATAGAGCGCCTCTTCTATTGCGATAGTTGATGCCCCTTAACCAACACCGGAATGCGTTCTTTATATTTCTCCACCCATCGGCGGTTATGTTCGTCCGCCCCCTCAATGTTGCCGCTTAAAAAGATCGGCGGTTCTATTCCATTTTCCGCCATGAGGACAATCGCCTCGGCGAAAACGGCGTTTAAAATCGCGCTGCCGATCACGGTCGAAGTAGGGGCAAATGGAACGGAAACATTCGGATGAGCTAAAATCGCGTCTCCTCTCACACAATGATTGTCAATCACCAAGTCCACCACTTCATACAATAACCGACCGCTCTTATGCCGCGACGGTTGACTCTTCGAATATTCCAAAGATGTAATCGCGATCGTGTACGCCCCTTTCTCCTTTGCTGCCAACGCCACATCAATCGGAACAGGATTGCGCCCCGATGTGGACAAAACAAAAAACACATCTTCAGGACGGATATCCTCATGATTGATAAAATTTTGTGCCAAATCATTCATTCTCTCCAACATGGACGACCGCACCGCCCCTTCGTGAAGCATCAGCGGCTCGACAAAGATCGGTTTCACCGGAACAAGCCCTCCCGCCCGGTAAAACACTTCCTCTGTCAAAATATGGGAGTGGCCGCATCCGAATAACTGAACGATTCCGCCGTTTTGAATCGCTTCGCTTACCATATGGGCGGCCTTTTTTAGATTGTCCTTTTCATGGCTTAAAACGAGTTCCAGATGTTCATTGATTTTTTGGAAATATTGATTGATCATCGGCCATTCGCCCCTTAAGCGCTTGATTTCCTATCCCTAAACTAGATTTAGCCCGCCGCAGCCACAGTTAGACCCGCTCCTGCAGCCAAAAAAACGGCTTCCCCTATAAAGGAAGCCGTCCGTCGGTTCCATCGCATTCCTTGCTTTACTGCCCTGTATATCCGCCAACCGGGATATTGTCCTTCCGCGCCACCCCAGTGCGGTAAGCGGCTTCGATGACCGCTTGTCTGACGCGTTCAACGACTTTGCTGTTGAAGACGCTCGGGATGATGTATGTTTCGTTCAATTCATCCTCCGTCACGACAGAGGCAATCGCCTTCGCAGCGGCAAGCTTCATTTCCTCGTTAATTTCTCTCGCCCGGCAGTCGAGCGCCCCGCGGAAAATGCCCGGGAAGCAAAGGACGTTGTTAATTTGGTTCGGATAATCAGAACGTCCGGTCGCCATAACGCGCACGTACGGTTCGGCCAGCTCCGGATCAATTTCCGGAATCGGGTTGGCCATCGCAAACACGATCGGGTCGCGCGCCATTTTTTTCACATCTTCCACTTTTAAAATGCCGGGAGCTGAGACGCCAATAAACACATCTGCGCCGGCGATGACATCGGACAAGCTTCCTTTCAGATTATCCGGGTTCGTGATTTGCGCATATTCTTGCCAATACGGATTTTCATACGTTTCATCGCGATGGATGGCGCCGTGGCGGTCGACCCCGATAATGTTGCGTACGCCGGCCGCAAGCAAAATTTTCGTGCAGGCGATGCCAGCGGCGCCAATGCCGGTGAGAACCACTTTAATGTCCTCGAGCTTTTTGTCGACGATTTTCAACGCATTAAGCAACCCGGCCAAGAGCACGACCGCCGTGCCGTGTTGGTCGTCATGGAACACCGGGATGTCGAGCTCTTCCTTCAACCGCTTTTCAATCTCAAAGCAGCGCGGAGCGGAAATGTCTTCGAGATTAATGCCGCCAAACGCCGGGGCGATCGCTTTCACAATTTGGATGATCTCTTCCGTATCTTTCGTGTTCAAGCAAATCGGAAACGCGTCCACTCCGGCAAATTCCTTAAACAGCATCGCTTTCCCTTCCATGACCGGCATCGCCGCATACGGGCCGATGTCGCCAAGCCCGAGCACCGCGGTGCCGTCCGAGACAACGGCGACCGTATTCCGTTTAATCGTCAGCGAATACGCCTTGCGCGGATCCTCAGCGATGGCCGTGCAGACGCGCGCCACGCCCGGCGTGTACACCCGCGACAAGTCATCGCGCGTTTTCACTGGGATTTTTGAATTTGTTTCAATTTTCCCCCCGATGTGCATCAAAAACGTGCGGTCGGAAACGTTGATGATTTTGACACCGCGAATTTTTTTCAGCGCCTCAATGATCAAATCGCACTGCTTCGTGTCGAGGGCGCTGACGGTGATGTCGCGCACCGTGTGAACTTTGCTTGATGAAATGACGTCAATTCCGACAATGTCCCCGCCCGCTTTGCCGATTGCGGCGGCGATATCGCTGAACGAGACGATATCTTTTTCGAACTGGAGACGAATCGTAATGTTCATCGCTGCCCCGCCTGGTAATGCCATAACAATCGTCCTTCCTTTTCTCTATTTTTGTTTAAATCAGTAAATCATCTTACGGTACAAATGTTATCCTATGAACCGGAAAAAGACAACCCTTATTGTACACCCCTTTCGGCAAACACATGCATCTTTCCGCCGAACGTGAAACAGCATGCGTCCTGAGCCAGCGCAGCCTTCTTCCCACCGTTCATGTTCCGCTGTTGGCAAAACAGCAACAGGGGTGGCTGACGGCAGAAAAACAACATGCAAGAAGGAAATCAGAGCAGCAATGAAGTAAACGTAAAAGAAAGGAAAAACTAGACAGGAGCGAAAAAGAATGAGAGAAAAGCTGTTTCTCGTGCTGGCCAACTTGTTTTGGGCCGGCAATTACGTCATCGGGAAGTCCATCATTGCGGAAACGGGCCCATTTTGGCTGACGTTGATCCGTTGGTGCGCCGCTTTTATCGTGTTGGCGCCCGTATCGTACTGGCTTGAGCGGCCGCGCTACCAGGACATCATCAAACAATATTGGCTGCCGCTCGCTGCAGCCGGAATTCTTGGCGTCATCGGCTATAATTTGCTTTTATACGGCGCGCTCGCCTATACATCGCCGATGAACGCAGCGATCGTCAATTCGCTCAATCCGGCGATCATCGTCGTGTTGTCGTATGCGCTGCTGCGGGAGCGGCTGTCAAAAACCAATATTGCCGGCTTTTTGTTGTCGCTGGCCGGTGTATTGTTTATTTTAACGGATGGGCATATAGCACACGTCTTCCGAATGAACTACAACCGCGGTGATTTGATGATGCTCGCCGCCGGTGTCGTCTGGGCGCTTTATTCGATCATCGGCAAAAAACTACCCGTCCCACCGATTACAGCGACAACGTGCTCCGTTTTTTTTAGCTTGCTGCTGCTGTGGCCGTTCGCATTCTTTTATCCGTTTCCAGCTGATCACATAAGTGCAGCTGGGCTCGCCGGATTGGTCTATATTTGCTTGTTTCCGTCCATTCTTTCCTTCTTATTTTGGAACATCTCAGTGCAAAAAGTCGGTCCGAGCCATGCCGGTGTATATTTAAACTTAATTGCCGTATTTACCGCTGTGATCACGTTTTTGCTTGGCGGTGCTCTATCCGTCCTGCAGCTGGCCGGCGGCGCAATCGTCTTGTTCGGCGTCTATTTGGCGACAAAAGCGCCGAAAGTGAAGACGGAACAAGTGGATATCGCAGGATGACGGCCGGGCCGTTTGGCGGACAGCATCATCAAAAATAAAACCCGCCATCACAAGCGGGAACCTTTAGCCATGAAAAACAGCGCCGCCCGCCGCACCCAAAACCCTGTTGCATGCACAAGCGGTCTCCCCTCACCCAAAGGGAGACCGCTTTTTGGCTATTGGAGCAATCGAAGGAACTCACGCATAAACGCCGGCAAATCCGGCCACGCATGGGCGGAGACGAGGTTGCCGTCAACGTGGACTGTATGGTCAGACACATACGTCGCTCCTAGCGCCTCAACCCCCGGCTTGCAGGCAATATACGCTGTCAAACTCCGTCCTTTCAGCAAATCCGGCATTGTTTCAAAAATGAGCGAGGCGTGGCAAATGGCGGCAATCGGCTTATTCGCCTCAAAGAAATGGCGAACGATGCGCTGCACGTTCTCATCAAGGCGAATGTACTCCGGAGCGCGCCCGCCTGGAATGACTAACGCATCGTATTGCGTCGGGTCGATCTCGGCGAACGATGCATGGGCGTCGATCAAATAGCCTTGTTTTTCCACATACGTATCCCAGTCGGCAAAATCGTGAACGACCGTATGCAGTTTCTTTTTCTTCGGCGCGGCAATCGTTACGTCATGCCCTTCCTCCAACAAACGATAATACGGATAATACACCTCCAGCGCCTCAACAGCGTCGCCGGTGATGATCAACACTTTTTTGCTCATGGATTCCCGCCTCCTTGTCCATTTTTTTCTTTCATTTCTATCATACTGGAAACGAGTGAAAAGGAAAAGTAAAATGATTGGTGGAAAGGTATGAAGCAGCAGAAACGAGAGTCGCTATGGTTGCGACAGTAAGGAGGGAAACAGAATGACCATCACCTCATGGCTGGCCGCCTCGCGCCACACCGTCGTGCTGACCGGCGCCGGCATGTCAACCGAAAGCGGGCTGCCCGATTTCCGCTCGCCGCGCACCGGGCTGTGGGCGCGTTTTAACCCGAGCGAACTCGCTACCATCGATGCGCTGTACCATCGCCGTGAATCGTTCGTCGAGTTTTACCAATATCGCATTCGCACCTTGCAACAATGCCAACCGCATGACGGACACCGCTTATTGGCCGATTGGGAGCGGCGCGGGATCGTGCAAACGATTGTGACGCAAAATGTCGATGGCTTTCACCAAGAAGCGGGAAGCCGACGCGTCATCGAACTTCATGGCTCGCTCCGCACCGTCCATTGTCAGCGGTGCGGGGAGTCAAAACCCAGCTTTGTCTATTTGCACGGTGTGTTGACGTGCGAATGCGGCGGAGTTTTGCGCCCGTCGGTCGTGCTGTTTGGCGAGCCGCTGCCGGAGAAAGCCATCGATCAAGCGTGGGAAGCGGCCCGCCAAGCGGACTTGTTCGTTGTGCTCGGCTCCTCTCTGCAGGTATCCCCAGCCAACCAGCTGCCGCTTGTTGCCAAGCGGAGTGGGGCTAAACTCGTGATCATCAATTGGGAACCGACGGAACTGGACGATCTCGCCGATGCTGTCATCCATCAGCGAAAAATCGGTGAAGTGCTGAACGAGCTCAATGAGCAGTTGGCGGAGGTGGATCCATGACCAAAGAAACGATGTTGCAAATGGCGCTCGAATCGATCGGCGACCACTCCCACATCCGCCATTGGCGCCGCGTCTCGGGCGGCGACATCAATGACGTCTATCGCGTCCAAAGCGGCAAACAAACGTACTTTATCAAAATGCAACGTTTCCCGCCGAGTGGATTTTTCGCTGCCGAACAGATGGGCCTCGAGCTGATCAGGCAAGCACGCGCCATCGACGTTCCGCATACCTTCGGCTTCGGGGAAGCGGACGGCTGGGGCTGGCTCGTCTTGGAATGGGTCGAAGGAACGGAAACGACACAGACGGCCGAACAGCTCGGCCGCGGCCTTGCCCGCCTCCATCAATGCCGCGGGCCGGCGTTTGGCCTTGACCGCGATACCTATATCGGCATGCTGCCGCAGCGCAACGGCTGGTACGGCCGCTGGACCGACTATTACCGCGACGCCCGCCTTAGACCACAAATAACGCGAGCGGCGGAGAGAGGCCTCCTGCCCGTCAAGCGGCGCAAACGTCTCGAATGGCTGCTCGAGCGGCTTGACCAATGGCTCCCGGATGACTGTTTTCCATCGCTTTTGCATGGCGATTTATGGAGCGGCAACTGGATTCCAGGGCCAGACGGAGTGCCGTATTTGATCGATCCGTCTGTTTTATATGGCCATCATGAGTTTGAGATCGCGTTTACCGAGCTGTTTGGCGGCTTCCCAGTCCGGTTTTATGAGAGCTATCGCGAGCTTATGCCGCTCTCGGCTGATTATCATGGCCGAAAACCACTCTACCAGCTGTTTTACTTGCTCGTTCATCTAAATTTATTTGGCGAAACATACGGCAGCGCGGTTGACCGCGTGCTGGATCGTTACGCGGGGGAGTAGTTTTTCCTGCTTCCCCCGCCATCCTTATTCAGCACGGATCGCTTCGAGCAGCGCATCACCGTTTTCGCTCACGCGCACATAGGCAAACCGAACATTCTCTTGCCGTTTCATCCCCGTTTTTTCCGGAATGAAATACGATTCAATGCCATACACGACTTGCGGGCCGTGAAACGTACCGGTGATGATCACATCCCCCGGTTGCGGCGTGTATCCCGGCCTTTTTTCCCCATTGACCATATATACGCCAGCCAAACGGTGCACCCCGTCCTCTCCTTTTCGCAGCCCGACTTGCACCCGTCCGCTTCCGTCAAGCGACGGAATGGTGGAAATATCGTACCGAAGCTGAATATAATCCCCTTGCAACATGGAACGTGGATCCAACGGTTCAAGTTCCAACTTTACTACATCACCATATCGCAACAATCGTTCTTTTTGCCACACGGTATAACCTAAAAATGAAAATTGAGCGATCACGACTATGAGCGTCAACAACGAAACGCGCCGCCCCCAGCGCACGCCCAGCCTCCATGTGAAGCCATTTCGTTTCTCAAGCCATACCGCCCATGCGAGCAACACCGCTCCCGCCGCCAGCAAACTGACCGATTTATGAAGCAAATTCCATGCGAGTTCATAATATTTCAGCACGAGATAAAGCGCTGTGTACACCCAAGCGGTCTTCCGCTCCAGTTGCCGACCGCGGAAAAGAAAGAAGGCAAGCGCCAAAATCATGGCGATATTCAACGTCACGTACAGTCCATCAGCCGCAAACACATCAACGCTTGTCGCAATCCCAAGCGCGCCGAACGCCAAGACAAGCGGAGTGAGAAACGGCGTTTCGCGAAAGCGGCCATACGCATACAACCCGCCGTTGACCAAAGCCAAGGTGAGCAACACCATCCGGCCGTCATCCATCACCGAACTTAAGGCGATCCCTAAATAGACCGTCAGCGCCGCCGTCGTCAACCGGCGCACTCCGCTGTCTGATGATCGGATGACGCCAATCGCAAGCCCAATGGCATAGAGGAACAGAGTCGACCGCGAGACCTCCCACGCCATCGCCACCCCGAGCCCGTAACCAATAGCAAGCAGTGTATAACGAACGACCGGATTCCAACGCCGGCCAAATGAGGCGGGAACGACAAATCCAAAGATGGAAATGAAAAAGAGCACGTAAGGCGACCATGACTCTGTCCAAAGGAAATACAAGCCAAGCAGGCTTTGTATGGCCAACGCGGAAGCCGCAAGCGTGACAATCGCTTGAAACGACGCCAAAAAACGCCTTCCAGCTTTCGTCTCCGCTGAAAACAGCCCAGCCCGCCGCAATAGCACAACGCCGCCGCACAGCACAGCAGCGGCCGCCATAAGCCCAATGAGAAGCAGCCACGTTTCAAAATGATCTGCGAGCAAGCGAATGTATTGAATGAACAAAAACAGTCCAGCAAACAAACTCGTCAACAACACGTACGGCCGCTGCTTGGCGATGACAAGAAAATAATAAAGCAACACGGCGAGCAACACGGTATACACGTATGGCCACCATGCGTCGCGCCCATAGGAAAAACCGGTTACGTCAATCACAAGCAGCCAACCTTGCATGGCAATATAAGCGAGATGGGCGACTAACGGCGTACGGCTGACACCAACCAGCACGCCGTTGATCGCTGCAAACAATAAGAGCAAACCAAACGACGACCATTCCGTCCACTCAATCCGATAAGCGGACGGAAAATAATAAAACCAGCACGCAAGCTGCAACAACCCAATCGCGATCACGGACAGCACCCGTTCTTTTGTCAGCAGCGCCAACAAAGCGGTCGGCGCAAGCCAGGCAAGAAACAGCCAATAACTGTCAGCATGCGAATTGTAAATTTGTCCAAGCAACGCCAACGCAATGCCAAATGACAACACCCCGCCGATCAGCATCCAGCGCCCTAAGAAACGATGGCGGCCCCAAAGCGCCGCGCTTGCGATGTAAAATGCCGCCATCATGCCGATGCTGATTCCGACTTTCACCTCTCGCCCCATCCCCGGCCAGTTGGCGGCAAAAAAATACACAATGCCGGCAATGATGCACAAAAACGCCAACGCATACCCCGTTTTCACGATCCGGGCCGCCATATCGCTTCCTCCCTGTGACTCAGATCTTTCCTCTATAAAGCATATGCTGAAAAAGCTGTCTAGAAGACCAGTGAAAACACGCCTTATTCCATCGCATTTTCCTAGTTACCACCGGCCTTTTAGACTTTTTTCTTTGTTGCGGTGAAGAACATTATGGTTGGAGATAATTTTTTAAGTGGAAAATTTCCATATCATGCTCTGTCACTTTTTTCATCAAATAATCGATGGATGCCTGTTTGGAAGAGAACTCGCGCGAAGCCAGATCAAGAGCGGCCTGATGCTTATGAAGCATGTTCTCGATGTGGCGAAAGTGGCTCCGCATTTCTGTTGCGAGGTTGTCAACTTTTTCTTCGACCCGTTCAACTTTCGCTTCAAGCCGTTGTTGCCCTTCTTTGAGCGTTTGCACGTCACCTTTGACCGCGTCCATGTCCGCTTTTAATGTGCGCACATCCTCTTCCACCCGGTGAAGCCGCTGTTCCAAGCGGGCTTGCCCCTCTTGCAACAACTGCACTTCACCTTCCAAGCGCGCCTGTCCTTCTTTCAGCGCTTGGATCTCGCCTTCCAAACGCGCTTGTCCTTCTTGAAGGGCCCGGACATCGCCTTCGATCCGATCGAGCCGCATGTGGATCGGATTCAACTTTTGGTCAAGCAATTCAGCCATTAGTTGCACGAGTTCGGCTTGGCTCATCGTTTCTCACCTCCTTTCCCCCATTGTATCATTGTCCCACACAACGTCATAGTATAGAAAAAGAGATTTTCTTCTCCTTTTCGACAAGATCAGACGCTAAATCAAACCGATGAATCGGCTTCATCATCAAATCAACATGGGGCAAAAAATGATTTTTTGATGATCAGCTACAAACGGCCGCCTCGATGAATCCACATCCGATAAAGAGCAAGACAGGCCGCCAAGTAAGCACCGCCAAGCACAAACCCGCCAAGCACATCAGACGGATAATGCACTTGCAAGCTTAACCGGCTTAAGCCAGTTAAGAGCGCCAGCGCCGCAAACACGCCGTAAATGGCCGCCCGTTCTCCACGCTTGGTGCGCGTTTGCGCCAAAAAATACGCTAAAAGCAGCAAGTAAATCGTCCCGATCATCGCGTGGCCGCTCGGAAAACTGAACCCCCCGATCTCGGCATGCGGCGGGCGCTCCCGCCCCACAACATGCTTGATCCATTCGTTGATGCCATACCCCCCACCAACAGCGACGACAACCAACACCATTCCATAGACATCGCGGCGGAAAAACCATAAACCAATGACAAGCATCACACTGATGATGCCTATTGTTTTCCCATTGCCGAGAAACGTAAACGGATCGAGCCATTGCCATGAATCAAACAGCTGCAGCCCACCTTCGTCAGCCGCCTTTGTCACCCCGGCTGCCACGCTTGCCCAAACAGCCAAAAAAAAGACCGCGCCGACAGCCGCTATCATCCATAATCGTCGGTTCACTCTGACTCACTCCTTGTTGATGCTTCCTCACAACCGCATCAGTCGGTTGCCCACCACTGGATATCAAAGTCGATTTGTACGGAGATCAAACCAAAAGGAAACATTGAAAGTTCCTCATTATAACTCACATTTCGCAC